>JBNMJJ010000182.1:0-5324 GCA_050873745.1 Lachnospiraceae bacterium
AACAAAGGGCTTAACAAATACAGTTTTGACGGTGAAAAGACCAGTCTGATTCAGGAGGAAATGATGGAAGGAAATTTAAATTTATACTATATTTTTTATACGGTAGCGACCTGCCGGAATATCTCAGCGGCGGCTAAGGCGCTGTATATCAGCCAACCGGCCATATCAAAAGCCATTTCCAAGCTGGAGCAGAATTTGCATACTACTTTATTCATCCGCAATTCCCGGGGGGTTACCCTGACCGAAGAAGGACAATACCTGTATGAACAGGTGAAAACTGCCTTTGTCTGTATTCAAAAAGGGGAAAAAAGAATCAAGCAGATGACCGAGCTGGGCGTGGGCCATATCAGCATCGGCGTCAGCACTACCCTGTGCAAGTTTCTTTTGCTGCCCTATTTGAATCAGTATATTAAGAACAATCCTCATGTGAAAATCAAAATTTCCTGCCAGACTTCCAGTGAGACCATGGCTGCGGTGGAAAATGGAACCGTCGATATGGGGATAATCGGCCTGCCTGAAAAGTTAAAAGGCTTCGTCTCCATGCCCCTTATGGAAATTCACGATACCTTCGTTACCACCGACAGCTACCTGAAAAATTTAAAAATCCGTGAGGGAATTACGAAAGAAAATGTTTTGAAAAATGCTGTTTTCATGATGCTGAACAGCGAAAATATTACACGCAAATATGTAGAACGCTATCTGGAGGCTTCCCAAATAGAACTTACCGAAATCATCGAAGTGGGAAATATGGATTTGCTGATTGAATTTGCCAAAATAGACCTGGGTATTGCCTGCGTCATTCGGGAATTCGTTCAGAAGGAACTGGAAAATAAAGAACTGAGAGAAATTTCCTTGGGAAGAACAATCCCCAGACGTGAGGTGGGCTTCATCTACTCTCCTAACACGCCCAGGGAAAATACTATAGTATCTGCATTTATGGATTATATTGTAACCCAGCTTTCATGAAAAATTATTCTGCAATAAAATTAAAGCGCTATGGTTTTATTGCAGATTTCCTTCACAGAGGTTCGGTGGGAGGTAAGGAAGATAATGCAATCATTTTCTGTAGCATATTGGTGAAGATTCTCGATTATCTTTTCTTCATTTTCTCTGTCCAATGCGCTGGTTGCCTCATCTAATAACAGAATGGCCGGTTTGCGTAAAAGCACCCTGGCAAGGGCTAACCTCTGCTTCTTTCTGAAGGGAGAAAAAAGCTTCAGTAAGTCCCCGTACTGAACTTTTGTCTTTTGTTGGCTGGTGTTGTTCATTTGGAGGTTCCTTCCTGTATTCCTATGTAATTTATCATGTCTCAGCACTTTCTGTATTCTTTATTTTTTCACTGAATGTTAATTCATTAAAATCATATAATTCATCAAATTTTTCTTTGACCCAATCGGGCATATCATGCGACACTACAATAATTGTTTTATTTAATGATACTACTTCTTTCCAGAATAATTCACTATTTTTTTTATCCAAATTTGCAATCGGCTCATCAAAAATGAGTATTTTTCTATCAGTCATCAAACCTCTTAAGTTCAATATTCTCCTTTTTTCTCCAGTGGATAGTTTGGTAGCATCTTCTATATATAATTGCTCCTCTGAGATAAACTGCTTCATATATTTAAGTTCATCGTCTGTACATTCTTCCCTTAAGAGCACGTTATATATACCACTTTTTTTAAAGAGAGCGTTATCTGCCATCACAAAAAAGATGTCATTCAATGGAGTTTGTTGTTTCTGCAGTTCTAAACTGTCATAAAAAATTTGTCCGTTATCTGGTCTTATAAATCCCGTTATCATATCTAAAAAAATTGATTTGCCAATTCCGCTTCTTCCTTTTATCAGATATTTTTTTCCTACTTCAAACTGAATATTGTCATAGTGTATAGCATGACTTCCAACTTCGATTTCCAGCTCTTTAGCCACAATACATTCTTTGAAAAATATTGAAGTTTCTTCTACCTCCTCCTTCATCATCGCCAAATCTATGTCATTTCTTAAATTCTGAGTGCTATTTATACTGGTAATATTTCTCGCTAGTGAAAGAACCGGCATACTTAACTGCTCTGTTAATCCCAAAAGTGTTATTACCATTCCAGTACCAATCTTACCTCTGTAAATTAATACTATGGATGCAACTAGAACAAAAAAGTGTAACATATAGGACAAGGAAGAATAGAGTGCATTGATTGTCAATTTACATTCTTTTGTTGCTTCTCCACATTTTTGTTCTGCTTCAATTTGTTTTTGTGTACTTTTAAATAAAATTTCTCGGGCATTTAATATTCTAACATATTTCAGATTATCAAAGATATTTTTATATAATTCTAAATTATAGCCTCGTTGTTTAGCAAATTTATTCTCCAGATTTGCAACCTTTTTTTTGGAAATTTTCGTAATGCCTAATGGGATAAAAAGAAACATAAAAATTATTATTCCAATATAAAAATTGATGTATATTAATGCTATTGTAACAAATATAATTCGTAATATGAGGTAAATTGAATCAAAGCAGCAAATATAATAATCATACTCCAGGCTATCTATAACATTTACTAATAAATTGGTATCAAATGAAATTTTTTTATCTATTTGTTTAAAATCTCTGGTATTTAGTAGTGCATAAAAAATCTTCTTTTTCTGCTCGGCAATCGTCCCCCGTATCAGGTGATTCTCATACTTCCATTCTAAATAATAAAAAAACACCTCAGCAATGATTAATCCTCCTAGAATCATAATTATCTTGGTCAAATTTGATACAGACATATTTAATGTATGTTCAAATAATTTTCCTTTTATAAATTGAATAATTGTAGCAATGCTTGTTGAAGCAACCATAATAAACGTTAATAAGCATATTTTTCTGTTTTCTATTTTAAAAATCATATTCTGTCCTCTGTAGTTCATGTATTTCACACCTAAAGTTATACTTTTTATAATTTTATGTTAGATTTGTTATACGTTCTTTTGCTATCTTACACTTTAGTAACCTGCAAATGATATTCATTAGCATTTTTTCTTGCTCGGAATTAATTCCAAAAGTTCTGTTACACATCATATGTATCAGGCTGAGAGTAAAAAAAAATTGTCTAAAGTAAGGTGCTGTAATTGGTGGTAAAATGTATTTTCATCGTCCCATACTACCATTTCTTCCATTCTTTTATTATGGTAAACTACAATACGTTTGTTATTCAATATTTCTGACATTAAATATGTATGTTTTTTATTAGTTTCAATATAAAAATAATAATCTACTTTATCTGATACCTCATGTAAATAATCCATATAAATATATACTTCATTTCTGTCCCTTTCTATTTGCATTGACTAAATTAATTCTCTTTTTATAGTGGAAAAGGGATGAAAAAAATCCCATCCCTTTCACCTATTAATTATCGTGTTTCTCCTGTTACTCCACCACGATGTGTACCATTTGCATACAAAGCTGACTCTACAGTCAACTATTCCCACTGCAAAGGTAACAATCCCCAACAAAAGTATCCACAGGAATTGATTCACCATGCTTCGAATATCAGCCCTGGAAACGATTAAATCTACCATATCCTGTACCTGATAGGCAAAGTAAAGGCTACTGCAAATGGATAAGCTGCATAGAATAAGTAACAGAATCTGCTTCTTTCTGAAGGGAGAAAAAGCTTCAGTAAGTCTCTGTACTGTACCTTTATCTTTTGTTGGCTGGCGTTGTTCATTTGGAGGTTTCTTCCTGTATTACTATTTAATTTATCATGCCTCAGCACTTTCTGTATTCTTTAATTCTTCACTGAATATTAATTCATTAGGTAATTGCGAAATCCTGAAAGCCGCATAAGACATGGCTTTCGAGTTTTATTCCTGTCTCTCTCCTCACTAAACTTTCAACATTTATGTTTATTTTGCACAAAATATCTCGCTTTTTATATTCATTTGGTACACGGATTCAAATTAGAATAAAATTTTTATTTCCATTTAAATAATTTAATTCCCAATGTACAAGCTGCTAAAGAAAATACTACAAGAATTACGCAGGAGCTAAAATATGTATCCAAAATTGGAGCTCCACCTTCCGTTATAGGATAAACAACCAAATTTCTCAGTTCTGATATTATATACGTTGTAGGCATTAATTTGGCTACATATTGTAGAGGAAGCGGCCATATATCAACCGGAAAATAGACACCGGATAAAAAGGGAAGTACCAAATTTAATGTGCTGCCTAAAGTGGTTGCTCCACGTTGAGTTTTAACGGCTCCTGACAATAAAAATCCTAAAGAAAGCAAAGAGGTAATGCTTAAAATCAATAAAATAATCAGATAGATAATTGTCATGTAATAATCTAACTTAAATCTAACACCATATCCCAAGTATGCAATGGCTATAATAATTGAACTTTGAACAATTATAGTAATTGTACTTCCAGACATAATTGATAATATTAGCTTTGTTTTAGATACAGGTGTGGAAAACATTCTCTTTAAATCCCCAGATTCTCTAAATCCCGTTATAATAATCGGAAAAGTAATTACACTGGTTGCTAAAAAAGACATTGCTACAATTCCAGGCAATAAAAATGTCATATAGGGAAATCCATACCCCTGGGCCTCCGGTTGGTTATTTCCAATCATTCCCATAAAAAGCATTAATAGCGTTGGAATTAGACAACTTACTATGATTTGATTCTTATTTCTGAGTTCCCTCTTTGTGAAAAAGAAAATTAGTTTATTCATCTGTTTCATACAATCTTTCACCTCGTATTTTAATTTATCAAGTAGAAAATATCATTTAAAGTTATTTTATCAACTTTCACTCCAACTTTCCCTGTTTTTTCGAGAAGTTCTTCTATCTTTGCTTCATTTTCACAATATACAAATAAGGTGCCATCCTCATCGAATCTATTTTTATATTTCTTTATCTCATCAGAATTAATTGTTGGGTTACTGATTTTAACTGTATACTTATACTTTAAATCGGACATTAATGATTCAATTTCTCCAAAATATTTAATTTGTGATTTTTTTATTAAAACTACTTTATTAAATATCTCGGTTAATTCCTCTAAAATATGTGAGATGATAATAATTGTTTTTCCCCTGTCCTTTAACTTTTTCAATATACTGACAAATTCTTTTCTATTGGGAATATCTAATGCTGACATAGGCTCGTCCAGTAATAAATATTTGGGATTATTCAAAAGAGAAATAGCTAATGATACCTTCTGTTTTTCGCCGCCTGAAAGAGAGCCTATCTTCTTTTCTGTTAAATTTGCAATATTGGTTAAATCAATAACATCGTCAGCCGATAAATCATTATTATTTAATGTTTTA
>JBNMJJ010000183.1:0-5300 GCA_050873745.1 Lachnospiraceae bacterium
ATGGTGTCCTCCAAATCCTCAGGAGTTTCTCCCGGAAAGCCCACAATAATATCGGTAGTCAGGGAAATATCGGGTATTTCTTTTCGGATTTTCATAGCCAGCTCAAGATACTGCTCCTTCGTATATTCCCGTTTCATTTTTTCCAGAATGCGGGTGGAGCCGGACTGCATGGGAAGGTGCAGATGACGGCAGATTTTAGCGGAATTTTTCATCACCTGAATCAGTTCCTCAGATAAATCCTTGGGGTGGGGCGTCATAAAGCGTATCCGCTGCAAGCCCTCAATCTGTTCAATCTGCTGTAAAAGTCCTGCAAAGGTAATCTCCTCCTCCAGATTTCTGCCGTAGGAGTTGACATTCTGTCCCAGAAGCATTACCTCCACAACCCCGTCTGCCACCAGTTCTTCAATTTCCCGTATAATCTCTTTGGGGCTGCGGCTTCTTTCCTTTCCCCTGACGTAAGGAACGATACAGTAGCTGCAGAAATTATCGCAGCCGAACATAATATTGATGCCGGATTTAAAAGAATATTTACGTTCTACCGGAAGGTCCTCCACGATTTTGTCCGTATCCTTCCAGATGTCCACAACCATTCCTTCACGGCTGAAAGAAGCCGCCAGAAGCTCTGCCAGCTTATAAATATTATGGGTGCCGAAAATCAAATCCACGAAGCGGTAGCTTTTCTGAATTTTTTCGATTACCGCCTCCTCCTGCATCATACAGCCGCAAAGGGCAATCCGCATATGGGGATTTTTCTTCTTCCGGTTGTTTAAGGCTCCCAGCCTTCCATATACCTTCTGGTTTGCGTTATCCCGGACGGTACAGGTGTTATAAATCACCAAATCCGCATCCCCTTCTTTTTCCACCGTCTGGTAGCCAATCTGCTCTAAAATACCCACCAGCTTTTCCGAATCTCTTGCGTTCATCTGACAGCCGAAGGTTACTACCGCCGCAGTTAAGGTACGGCCAAGCTTTTCCTCCAAAGCCTTTACCTGCTGCCTGGCCTCTGCCATAAAATAATACTGTCTCTTTGGCTCCTCCAAAGGCGCTTTCAGGCTTAAATCTATACTGTCCAAATCAATATTTTTGTACATCCTATCCTCCATGATGCTGCCTCACAGCATCCCAAATCTGTGGGAGACTTAGAAGTTCTTTGCGAAACAGCCTCTGCTGTGAGCAATTAGAACTTCTTCTTGCGCCAACCTAAGGGCGAATCTGCCCTGTTCCTTTAATTAAATACTTGTAAGAGGTCAGTTCCCTGAGTCCCATGGGGCCTCTGGCATGAAGCTTCTGGGTACTGATTCCGATTTCCGCCCCAAAACCGAACTCGAAGCCGTCCGTAAACCGGGTGGAGGCGTTCCAATATACGCAGGCGGAATCCACACGGTTTAAAAAGCTCTCTGCCGCCTGTGGATTTTCGGTAACGATACAGTCAGAGTGCATGGTGTGGTAACGATTGATATGTTCAATAGCCTGTTCCAGACTGTCCACCGTTTTGGCAGACAGGATATAATCCAGATACTCTGCGCCATAATCCTCCAAAGAAGCCGGTTTACTTCCTTCCACCAGACCGCAGACCGCCTCATCTCCCCGGATTTCCACTCCTGCCTCTTTCATGGCCCTGCCCAGCATGGGCAGAAATTCCTCCTTGACTTGTTCGTGAATCACCAGAGATTCACAGGCATTGCAAACGCCGATTCTCTGGGTCTTTGCATTGATAATTATGTCTAAGGCCATCTTTAGATTGGCATCCTTATCCACATAAACATGGCAGTTTCCGGTACCCGTTTCGATTACGGGAATGGTGCTGTTGTCAATTACGGACTGAATCAGTCCCGCTCCTCCCCGGGGAATCAGCACATCAATATATTGCTTCATTTTCATAAAACGGGAAGTGGTTTCCCTGTCCGTAGATTCAATCAAAAGGGCTGCGTCCGGGGTAACTCCTGCCTCTTTAAGAGCCCGGCGGATGCTTCCCGCAATGGCAATGTTGGAATGAAGGGCGTCACTTCCTCCTTTTAAGATTACCGCATTGCCCGTCTTAAAGCAAAGAGCGAAGGCGTCCGCAGTAACGTTGGGTCTGGCCTCATAAATCATGCCGATAACCCCCAGAGGTACTCTTTTTTTCTGGATAAGAAGGCCATTGGGCCTTACCCGTTCCTCCAGAATTTCCCCTATGGGGTCCTCCAGTTTACTCACCTGACGGATTCCCTCTGCCATAGCCTGAATCCTCTCTTCGGTCAGCTTCAGCCTGTCTAACATAGCCTGGCTCATTCCCTTCTTACGGCCATTTTCCATATCTTTTTCATTGGCGTCCAGAATCTCCCCGGCGTCCTCAAGAAGACCCTTTGCCACCAGCTCCAAAGCCCTGTTCTTTTCTTCTGTGGTAAGCTGCTCCACAACCGCTTTGGCAGCCTTTGCCTTTTCTCCCATTTTTTCCAGCATAATTTCCTCCCTTCTCTGCTCACCCACAGGGGTAAGAATACTTCCGGGCCTGATGTCATAAGCATCTACAGGTAAAGTTCCCTTCCAGCGCTGCTCCTCAAAGGCCAGAGCTATGGTTCTAAGGTCCGCTTTATCCGCCAGATAGCGGTCATAAAAACCGCCGCCGTAGCCCAGTCGGTTTCCTTTCCCATCAAAACCTGTCAGGGGCATGACCATCAAGGTCTTTTTTCCTGCTTTCTTTTCCCAAAAAGGCTGGGTTCCAGAGGGTTCCTTAATCCCCCTGTAGCCTTCTTCAGACAACTCCTTTAGAGAGTGGATGGGGTAAAACTCCATCCTTTTTTTATCCAGCACCTTGGGACAATAGACCTGCTTTCCTTCCTGAAAACAGCTTTGGCACAGTCTGAGGGTATCTACCTCGCTGCCGAAGCTGATGTACAGCAGGATTTCCTCCGCTTCCTGATACCAGGGATGGGCAAAGAGCCTTTCCCTTATCCGTCCGTTATATTCTTCCCGCAGGCTTTCCCCAATGGCTTCCCTTTTGGCCAGCAGTAACTGCCTAATGACTTTTTTTCTTTCCAAATTTTTCTCCCAGATTTTCAATAGTGCCATCTTCGTTCTGTATATTGATATTATTCAACTGTCCCCGCAAATTTGCCCGTACACTGGCAATATATTCACTGCGAAGAAGCTGCTGTTCCTTCTTCTCTTCCTCCGTCAGGCCCTCTGCCTGAGACTTGTGGTATAATTCATTAATCCGCTTTATTTTTTCATCCATGGTCTGCGCCATGCCACCACCTCCATTATTCCCACTGGTTCTTCAGCTTCCTGCCAGCGCAAACAGTCTACTCATGCAGACGCTGAACGAAGCTGACCAAATCAAAGCCATCCTGTTTATGCTTTTTAAACAGTGTACCCAGGCTTCTTCCATCCATAATCCGATGGATGATACGAATATCCTCGCTGTTGGCGATAATCATATCCGCACCGGAGTTGGTGGCAATACGGGCGGCAACCAGCTTGGTATTCATTCCCCCCGTCCCCACATCGCTTCCGGTGCTTTCCTTTCCCATTCTGCAGTATTCTTCCGTCAGCTCTTCCACCTCTTCAATAAACTCTGCCTGAGGATTGGTACGGGGGTCGTCCGTATACAGGCCGTCTATGTCCGATAAAAGAATCAGCAAATCCGCCTCCACCAACGCCGCAACGATTGCGGACAGGGTATCGTTGTCTCCAATGGTAATTTCATATGTAGCAACCGTATCGTTCTCATTCACGATGGGAATGACCCCCAGGCCGAGAAGCTCCGAAAAGGTGTTCTGGGCATTATAACGGTTCAAATCGTTCACAATGGTATCTTTAGTCATCAGAATCTGGGCCGCTACCTGGTTATACTCGGCAAACATTTTCTGGTAAATCATCATCAGCTTAGCCTGTCCCACTGCCGCACATGCCTGCTTTACCCCCAGATGCCTGCTTTCCTCTTCCACTTTGGAAAGACCTATGGCTTTTTTTCCCACAGCAATGGCTCCGCTGGTCACCAGAATCACATCCTTGCCCTGATTACGCATATTGCACAGTTCCCGAACCAGAACCTCCATTTTGGTATAGTCCAAATCCCCGGTTTCCCTGTGCTGCAGGGAAGAAGAGCCTATCTTGACTACGATTCTTTTCTTATCCTTAATGTATTCTCTCAATCTCTTTTCCATACTGGGTAATCCTCCGTGATGCTTCGCATAAGCCTCTGAGTTATTTTACCCTTTTGCAATCATTTCTGCAATATAAATTCCATCCATAGCCGCAGAGGTTATGCCTCCTGCATAGCCTGCTCCTTCTCCGCAGGGATAGAGCCCTCTCATCTGAGACTGGCCTGTTTCATCCCTCCAGATTCTTAAGGGAGAGGAGGTTCTGCTTTCCACCCCCGATACACAGACGTAGTCGTCCGCAAACCCGGGTATCATCCGGTGAAACTGCTCCATTCCCTGACAAAATGCCTGGTTCAGCTCCCTGGGCAGAATCTCATTTACCGGGGCAAAAACATAGTCCCCTTTCAGGGCCGGTTTAAAATCCTCGGGCACATGGCCCTGATGCTCTTTTTTCCCCTTAAAATCCTTGTAGTACTGCACCGGAATCTTTCCCCGACCCAGCTCATAGGCTTTTTTTTCAATCTGACGCTGAAACTCCACTCCCGCCAGAGGCCCCTGACCGGGATAATCCTCAGGAGTGACGGAGATTAAAATGGCGCTGTTGGCATTTTTCCCGTTCCTGCCGCTGTAGCTCATTCCGTTAATGGCCAGTCTGCCCGGTTCGCTGCTGGCATTGACCACATAACCCCCGGGACACATGCAAAAAGAATAAATTCCCCGTCCGCTGTCGGCCTTTGCGGTCAGCTTATAAGCCGCAGCCGGCAGGCATCTCATGCAGACCTCTCCATACTGCCCCTGGTCAATCAGGCTCTGGGGATGCTCCACCCGAAAGCCTACGGCAAAGGATTTGGCATCCATGGGAATCTGTTTTTCAAAGCACATTTCAAAGGTGTCTCTGGCGCTGTGGCCCACCGCCAAAACCACGGCATCCGTTTCCAGAATGTCTCCCGTAGAAAGACGTATACCCTTAAGCCCTTCCTCCCCGGCCAATAGCTCCGTCATTTTGGTTTCAAAGCGGATTTCTCCACCCCATTGAAGAATCCGGTTCCGCATATTTTTCACCACAAGGCAGAGAATATCCGTACCAATATGGGGCTTGCTGTCATATAGTATACGTTCTGGCGCACCATTTTCCACCAAAATCCGCAACACCTCTTTATTCCGTCCGTATTTCTCCTTCACCAGAGTATTCAGCTTACCGTCGGAAAAGGTTCC
>JBNMJJ010000184.1:0-5266 GCA_050873745.1 Lachnospiraceae bacterium
GCTGCCGGAAAAATCAAATTTGAAGGTTTTCGCAGCGTGTACAGCCAGGAGGAAGAGGAAAAAGAGGAATCCAATCTCTTATTTAAGAATCTGGAAAAGGGAGATAAGCTCACCCTTACCGAGCTTATGCCCAAACAGCATTTTACCCAGCCTGTAGCCCATTTTACGGAGGCATCCCTGGTAAGCGCCCTAGAGGAGCTGGGAATTGGACGACCCAGTACCTATGCGCCTACCATTACCACCATTCTGGCCAGAAGGTATATCGTTAAGGAAAATAAAAACCTTTATGTAACGGAGCTGGGAGAAGTGGTCAATCAGATGATGAAGGAAGCCTTTCCCTCCATCGTGGACGTTCACTTTACCGCCAATATGGAAACCCTTCTGGATGGGGTGGAAGAGGGAATCGTAAACTGGAAAACCATTATCGAAAATTTCTACCCGGATTTGGACGAGGCGGTCCAAAAAGCCCAAAAAGAACTGCAGGAGGTAGAGATTAAAGATGAGCTTTCAGGGGAGGACTGTGAGCTCTGCGGCCGTCCCATGTATATTAAATATGGCCCCCACGGACGTTTTCAGGCCTGCTCAGGATTTCCGGAGTGCAGAAACACCAAACCCTATTATGAAAAAATCGGCGTGGCCTGCCCCAAATGCGGTAAGGACATCGTGCTGAAGAAAACCAAAAAGGGCAGAAAATACTATGGCTGTATCGATAACCCCGAATGCGATTTTATGGTATGGCAGAAGCCGTCCGGCTCCCAGTGTGAGAAATGCGGAAGTATTTTGCTGGAAAAAGGCAGTAAGCTGGTCTGCTCCAATGAGCAATGCGGAAATATTGTAGACAAAAAATGAAGAAAAGGTTAATTTACAGATAAATTTACAGATAATTTTCAAATTTCTTGCGATTTAACAAATAGTATGCTATAATACTCCATTATAGATGTTGTTTTCAGTCTGCGGAGGAAAGAATATGGGTAGCATACAACTATTGGATAAAACGAGAAAGATAGGGGAACTTTTACACAACAACGGCTCCAGTAAGGTAGTTTTTAACGACATTTGCAGAGTGATGAAGGATATTCTTGGCTCTAATGTGCTGGTGCTAAGCCGGAAGGGAAAGGTTCTGGGAGTGGATTACAGCCCCCAGGTGGAGCCCATTCAGGAACTGGTCAGTGATAAGGTGGGAGGCTTTGTGGACCCTCTGCTGAACGAAAGGATGCTGGCGGTTCTGTCCACCAAAGAGAATGTGAATCTGGCTACTCTGGGCTTTGAATACACCGACCTGGAGAAATATGCGGCCATTATCGCCCCCATCGAGATTGCAGGAGAGCGGCTGGGAACCCTGTTTTTGTATAAGGCAGGAAGAGTTTACGATATAGACGATATTATCCTGTGTGAATATGGCACCACCGTGGTGGGCCTGGAGATGCTTCGGGCGCTGAACGAGGAGAACGCAGAGGAGAACCGGAAGGTGGCGGTGATTCATTCTGCCATCGGAACCCTTTCCTATTCGGAGATGGAGGCTATCGTCCATATTTTTGAAGAGCTGGACGGAATGGAAGGAATCCTGGTAGCCAGCAAGATTGCAGACCGGGTGGGAATCACCCGCTCCGTCATCGTGAATGCCCTCCGCAAATTTGAAAGTGCAGGAGTAATCGAATCCCGCTCTTCGGGAATGAAGGGAACCTACATCAAGGTATTGAACGATTCCGTGTACGAGGAAATCGATAAATTAAAAGAAAAAATGAAAAAAAGGTAGGATGCCCTTTGGCAACACGAATGCACCCCATGGATGGGAAGCGACCGCTTTTCTAATGGGGTCTTTTTGTTTTATTGAGAAAAGTGTATATAAATTTCGTGTAAAATTTTTGTAATTTTATGTCAAAAAAAGCTTGTGTTTTTGTATAAATACACTATAATATATAAAGTAATGTATAACGGGTTTAATGTAGGGAGAGTATTCTCCTCTGCAGTAAGGATTGGAGGCTAAAGATGATTCAGTCAAACGCATTTGACTATGTAAACGTTTTGGACAAGGCGGCGGATGCTGCGTGGCTTAGGCATGACGCTATTTCCAACAATATTTCCAACGTGGACACTCCCGGCTATAAGAGGCAGGATGTGAACTTCGAGATACAGCTGCAAAGAGCAATCAGGAGCAACCGGTATGATACCATCGACGATAAGGTTGCCAACATTAAGATGAACAGGCTGAATCCGATTACTTACAGAGACCATTCCGGTTTTTCCTACCGGCTGGATGGCAATAATGTGGATATTGACACCGAGAATGTGGAATTGGCATCCAACCAGATACGTTATCAGGGACTGACGGACAGCATTTCACAGGAATTTGCCAACCTGCAGCTTGTAATGAAATAGGAGGATTAGATTATGGGAATGTTTGATTCTTTTGATATTAATGCCAGTGGTATGACGGCCCAGCGTTTTCGTATGGACATTATTTCCCAGAACGTTGCCAATGCAAATACCACCAGAACGGAAGATGGTTCACCCTATGTGAGAAAAGTGGTTACTTTCGTGGAAAAGGACAGCCAGACGCCTTTTCATCAGGTGCTGAATAAAGCCACCGACCGCTATTCGGGCAAAGGGGTTAAAATTAACGGTGTTTATGAAGATGCCCAGTCGGAGATGAACATGGTTTACGACCCGGCCCATCCGGATGCGGATGAAAACGGCTACGTCACCTATCCCAATGTGAATATTATTACAGAAATGACCAATCTGATTGACGCCAGCCGGAGCTATGAAGCCAATTCCACTGCCTTTGGGGCAAGCAAAGCCATTGCATTGCAGGGGTTGAATATCGGTAAATAGCAGATAGGGGATAAGACTCAGACAGACAAAAGAAAGCATTACTAAGGAGAATACAAATGGATATAGCATCATTATATAACGTCAATTCGAATCTCATTAAGAGTGTCGTACAAACACAGGAAACAACGGCTGCGGCAGGCACTGCGCTGGACAGCAAAAATTCTTTTTCCTATATTCTCAACTCGGCAATAGATAATGTTAATCTTACCAACTCGTATTTGTCTGATGCAGAAAACGAGAAACTGAAGTTTGCCATGGGCGAAACGGAGAATACTCATGATTTGGTTATCGCTATGAATAAGGCGTCGACTGCTTTACAGTACACGGTGGCAATCAGAGATAAGTTTCTGGAAAGCTACAAAGAACTGATGAACTTGCAGGTTTAGAAACGGGTAAGAGACGATGACAGACAGATTAAAGGAAATTCCTGCCAAGATACTAGAATGGTGGAATAAATATACATCCAAGCAGAAAACGATTATTATTTCCATAGCCGCAGGCATAGTGGTTGCGCTGGCTATTCTGATTACCGTATTAAGCAGGCCTAAGTATGAGGTGCTGGTAATCTGTGAAACGACTAAGGAAGCCGCTGCAATTACAGCGCTTTTGGACGGGGCATCTATTCCCTATCGGATTTCCAGTGACGGCTACCGGATAGAGGTGGAAGAGGAACAGATTGGTCCTGCTAACCTGCTTCTGGGCGCCAATAATATTCCTACAGCCACTTTCGGAATCGAAAATGTTACCGGCGGCGGTCTTAGCACTACTGAATCGGATAAGGTTAAACTTTACCGCGTTTTTCTGGAAAGCCAGATGAAGCGCGATTTGGAAAGCATGGATAACATTGTCAGTGCGAATGTACAGTTAAACATTCCTGAGGATGACGGAACCATGATTGCCAAGGAGAAGGATTCCTCGGCGGCAATCATGCTGGAATTGAACAATGCCCTCACTGATGAGCAGGCTACTGCTATTGCACAGTATGTTAAGACGGCTTTGGGGAATACCAATATCCAGACGATTACCATTATTGATAAGGAAGGAAAGCTCCTCTTTTCCGGGGATGACAGTTATTCCATTACCGGTACGGCCAGTAGCCAGTTAAACGTTAAGCAGCAGACTGAGGCGGTATTACAGGGCAATATTAAGAAGGTTCTTCTGGGAACCAATGAATACAACCTGGTGGAAGTATCCAGTAATTTACAGTTGGATTTCTCTACGGTAGAGGATGTTACCCATCTGTTCTATCCTCCTGACGGACGGGCCGAGGGAGTGCTGAGCAGTGAGAGTATTTTTGAATCCGAGTCTACGGGAGCGGTAGGCGGAGTTCCCGGAACCGATACCAATAATGAAGATAATACCGACTATATGCTTAATGACTATGAGAACAGCACATCCACCCAGAGTGAGATTCAAAGGGATTATCTTCCTAATGAGAAGATGACTACCACCAAGATTCCTGCCGGTCTGATTAAGTACGGCGATTCATCCCTTTCCGTTGCGGCCATTAAATACCGGGTGCTGAGGGAGAATGACGCCAAAAGCCAGGGGCTTCTTGACGGAATAAGCTGGGAAGATTATAAGGCGCAGAATCAGGAAAGAACGAAGCTGACGGTAGATGAGGACATAGTGGATTTAGTGGCTAAGGCATCCGGTATCAGTGCGGAGAATATTTCCTTTGTGGCTTATGAGGAACCGATGTACATTGATGCGGAAGGCGGAGCGGTTACCGCTACGGATATTCTGCAGATTGTTCTTATTGTATTGATTTTAGGTCTGTTGGCCTTCGTGATTATCCGCAGCATGAGAGCAGAGAAGGAGAGCGAACAGGAAGAGGAAGTTTCTGTGGAAAGCCTGCTTCAGTCTACTCAGGAAGTTGGGCTGGAGGATATTGAAGTCGAGACGAAATCAGAGACCAGAAAACTTATTGAGAAGTTTGTCAATGAAAATCCCGAAGCGGCGGCAAATCTGCTGCGTAACTGGCTGCAGGAAGACTGGGGTTAAAAGATACACCTGATTCGTTGACAAGGAGGGAAAGTATGTCACGCACGGGCGATGATAAGATGTCCGGATTGCAGAAATCGGCAATTCTGCTGATTAGCCTGGGACCGGAGAAATCTGCCAATATATTTAAGCATTTAAAAGAAGAAGAAATAGAAGAGTTGACTCTTGAGATTGCCAATACCCGTAATATTACGACCCAGATTAAGGAAGAGGTTACGGCGGAATTTTACCAGCTTTGTCTGGCGCAGCAGTATATAGCGGAGGGCGGTATCGGTTATGCCAAAGAGCTTTTGGAAAAGGCTCTGGGTTCGGAAAAAGCGGTTTCGGTTATCAGCAAGCTGACGGCATCCTTACAGGTTAAGCCCTTTGAGTTTGTGCGTAAGACGGACGCATCTCAGCTCCTCAACTTTATTCAGGATGAACATCC
>JBNMJJ010000185.1:0-5252 GCA_050873745.1 Lachnospiraceae bacterium
CTTCTGGGCCTCTTCTTTGCTATATCGCACCTGAATATCCGCAATAAAATCATGTATTCTTTGCCAGTCTCTTCTGATAATTATTAAATTATCTTCTGAAAACTGATAAAACATATATCCACGAATATAGAAATTTGCATATGCAGCCGCTCTTACCGTTACATTTGAATCATAATGATAAAAGACAAACAGCATATTTTTTATTTTATGGTAAAATGCAGAATCATCAAATTTCTCACTTGCAATTTTATCAATAGATACGGCAGTTATACTGGCCGGCTCCTTTGCAGCAAGTTCCTTCTTCTTTCCCAATCCACTTTCTCTCATCCCTGTTGTCTTTAACTCAATCGGTACCCCATCTACATTTAAGTCCGGCCTCTGTTCTCTATCAGCCGGATAACCGAGTACAGACTGTTCTATTACATCGCCTGCTATTCCTGTTATCTTGGGATGCTTAATCGTTCTGGCAAATACATTTTTCACATCCACTTCGCCCAGTGTTTTATTCAGTACATTTTCTAAAATATGGATTAAATCTTCTTTATGAAAAAAATGGCTATTATCCATTCTCTCCTCCCCCACTTCAGGTTCATTATCAAAAATCCTATCCAGCACCATTCCCATCCTCGTTATCATCGGAACCACAAGTGCATTACCCATACAAAAGTATCGCATCCTGGATGGCATCCCATAGTTTGTCCAACCATCATCAAATCCCTGCATCCTTTCTGCCTCTATTGGAGTAATCAAGCGTAATCTTCCCGTTCCCGGATCCGTTACTACATGCGTACTTCTGTTCAATGTTGATTCGCTTGTCAGCATTGTTCTTCCCGGTCTGTCCCATGGGTCTGGAAAAGCAACCGGACCTTCTGAAAAAGTATACTCATGACCATCCTTTGTCTTTCTCGGAATCTTTTTTGCCCCTTTCAGGTATACCCATTTGGACTTTTTATCTTCAGTTATATAATATTCCTCGTCAACGTTTTCTTCCAAAATATCCCTTAATAAAATGGGTGGAATTTCCTCTTCTATGACATCACATGTATAAATATGTCCCTCGTACATATATCCTGCTTTTTCAAATGGGAATTCAAATTGGTCAGAAATATTAATTATATCTTCATCGGTAGCATAGTCCCCCAAATCTCCTTCCGAAATCTTCAGGCATCGAGTAATCGGAAATGCCTGTGTCATGAACCCATTCTGCAAAATAATACTCTCTGCAGGTACCTTGCTCATTCCCCGTCCATACACAGTATCGTTCCTGTATGCAAAAATAAAAGTTCTTCGTCTTCTCTGCGCTGCTCCATATGTTGCAGCATTAACTATCCGCCATTCAACCGAATAATTTAACCTTGCAAGACAAGCCAGAATAATACCAAAATCTCTTCCCCTTTGGTTTGCTGGAGATTTCAATAATCTATCTACATTTTCAAATATACAGAATGCTGGATTCTTCGCAATGATAGTATCCCTAATCTGCCACCAGAGAACGCCTTTTTTCCCTTCGATACCTTGTGCTGACGCTAAAGCATGTGCAACACTATAATCCTGACATGGAAAACCACCCACCAGTAGATTATGATTAGGTATACATTCTTTTTTCATTAAAGAAATATCTTCGCCAGTATGATATTCCCCCCTGCTATCAGCCAAATCTCCAAAATGGGCAACATAGCACTCATGTGCCCACTGATTCACTTTCCCCGGTTCCCACTGCGAAAACCATGTAGTTCGCCAACCAGTGTTCAGCCTTTCCATTCCCAATCGAAAACCACCCACACCAGCAAAAAGTTCACATATCGTTTTTTCCATTTTAAGTCCTCTCTGGATTCTGCCATCTCACTTATTTTTTTCGAGTCCAAATATAAATATTATAGCACCATCGAATGATGGATTATGAACTCTATATGCACACTAATTAGTAAAAAAACAAATACCCTATTAACAGGGATTCATCCCCTCGTTTTCGTATCATCTACCAGCCTATTTATGGCTTCCCGTATAGCTTCGGATTTGGCAATATTCATCAAATCACAATATTTTTCCAATCGTGCTAATGTATTGTCATCCATACGAATCGTACAGACATGCTCCATATTATTATCACCTTTAGGACGTCCCATTTTCTTCATAGCGCTCTCCTTTTACCTGCAATTTTACTTTTTGTATTTCTTATTGTCAACGAGTTTTTGTAATACAAAAATAGTATAAATCAATGATTATTCGTATGAACTGCAAGAGCACAGGAAAGCTTAATTCGGGAAATGGTTGAATGTCAAAGTGTACCAGAGCAACTCAACACAAAACTGACTATGAAATGGTCAAGGGCGAAAATACCCAATCAGCGGTATCTTCGCCCTTTACCCTGCCTAACCGATTTTTACAATTTTAGCCATCATACATCTTTTCTAAAATAGCTTGATAAATCTCCCATGTTTCATCCGCATCTTTCATTCCGATAACAAGCGTTTTATCACCAGCCTCCAAAACGTTATATTCTTCAATCCCTGTATAAGCATACAATGTGTAATAACCAAATTCATCATTTCGTAAAGTTCCCATTGACAGCCTTATGAAACCAAATCCACTGGCACGGTCTCCTGTATCAAAATCTTTACGATATTCAATGGTATCTATATCGGAATAATCCACTTCTAAAGTTCTCCAATAATCTGCATCTATCCGAAAGGATGTGTCTTCTAAATGCACCTCTATATTACCAGTAAACATCAAAACCGTTGCACCAATTAGAACTATGGGTACAATAATGGCAGTGATTCTGATAGCTGTTTCTTCTGCTTTGCCTCTCGGAGCGGTAACATATGCAATTCCTTCTTCTTGGTGCTTTTTATAAATACAGAAAAAATACACCATAGGAATGACAGCCACAGCAATAATCACACATACACTTTTAATGTCCGTTGCAATCACAGTACCCTTTCCTGATTAACCTGTCCGATACTCCTCCTTCCATCACCCCAAATACTCCCTGAAAAACTGCTCCATTTTATCAAACGGAATGGCATCCTTTCCGCCTCCATCATAAAGGTCGGTATGGACAGCATCGGGAATGATGAATAACTCCTTGTTTTTGGCATAAGGATTATCTTTTACCATGGCTGCATACGCATCACGGCTGAAATAGCAGGAATGAGCCTTTTCCCCATGAATTAATAAAACAGCACTGCGGATTTCATTGCTGTATTCCAGAATCGGCTGATTCATAAAGGACATGCAGCCTATTACATTCCAGCCCTCGTTAGAGTTCAGGGAACGTTTATGGTAGCCCCGGCTGGTTTTATAGTAATCATGATAATCCGCTACAAAGAAGGGGGCATCTTCAGGGAGCGGGTCCACTACACCGCCGCCCAGCGCATAACTGCCCTTCTTATAATCCACAATTCTCTGCTCATTCATAGCTCTTTTCTTCGCATATCTGGCCTCTTCGGAATCCTCCGAATCAAAATACCCCTTTGCGTTGACACGGGCCATATCATACATGGTAGACGCCGCTGCTGCCTTAATCCGGGTATCCAATGCCGCTGCATTCAGCGCCAATCCACCCCAGCCGCAGATACCAATAATTCCGATTTTTTCCGGGTCAACCTTATCCTGCACAGAGAGGAAATCTACCGCCGCCTGAAAATCCTCGGTATTAATATCGGGAGAAGCCATATAGCGAGGTTCACCGCCGCTTTCACCGGTAAAAGAAGGGTCAAAAGCAAGGGTCAGAAAGCCCCTCTCCGCCATTCTCTGGGCATACAGCCCCGCCGCCTGCTCCTTCACCGCCCCAAACGGACCGCAAACCGCAATAGCCGCCAGTTTTCCCGAAGCCTCTTTGGGCTCATACAAATCCGCTGCCAGCGTAATCCCGTATCGGTTATAGAAAGTCACCTTTCTGTGGCTGACCTGTTCACTTTTAGGGAAAATTTTATCCCATTCCATTTCCAGTTTCAGATTTTCCATTATCATTCCGTCCTTTCTTTTTTCAAAATAATAAAATAATATTGACATACCTGTTATTCAGGTGTAACTTAATTGTAGAACCTAAAGTCAGGTTTAGGTCAAGAGATTTTTTTGAAAAAAATTCAGGAGGGTGCATAATGTTCTATTCCATTGGAGAAGTTGCAGACAAAACCGGTATCACTATTTCCACTTTACGCTATTATGACCGGGAGGGAATGTTCCCTGATATGAAGCGTTCCAGCGGAGGTATCCGTGTTTTTTCCGATAAAGAGCTGAATACCCTTCGGGTAATTGAATGCCTGAAAATTTCGGGAATGTCCATCAGGGAAATCAAAGAATTTCTCGGCTGGTGCCAGGAAGGAGACGCTTCCCTTCAAAAGAGAAGGGAAATGTTCCATCATCGATTAGAGGCCCTGCAGAAGCAAATGGACGAACTGCAGAATACCATGAATATCCTTAAATATAAATGCTGGTATTATGATACCGCCGTTGCCAGCGGTACGGAAGAGGCCGTAAGAAATCTTCCTGAACATAAGATTCCAAAGGATTTACGGGATTATATCGTATAGCCGTTTTCAAAAAGAAACCGTCAACTGCATTTTGAACTTCTCTTTTCTGTCCATTTTCCGTAACAGCTGATTCCTTTGACCCGAAAAATCAACAACTCCTGCTGATTGACAATTTCCGGTGTTTTTCTCATCTTCGTACGGCCCTTTCCATTGGCCGTCTGCTCACACTGATAGCAAAATATTTCATAGTCCAAATCCATATTGTTGCTCATATGCTGACCGTTCTTTTTCTTTAATTTTATCGTTTAGTATCAGCCAACACAGGAAAAATATACTTATCGCAGGCTTTGCTTGCACCCTGATTCATCATTGCCCTGGATTCCTTATTCATATTTATTCAGCAGTTGGTTAAAAATCAAGATACCTATAACAATTTGAAAAATGAGATACCCACCCAAATACAACACGATTAAACGTGAGCAATAAAGGATTTCCAGTTCACCCAGTATGGAAAATATGACTATGGAAAGGCTAACCGTCAGCAGTCCGATTGTATAGGCATATCTTCCGGATATATTCCTCAGCTTTGTTTTTAATTCATCCTGAAGTTCAATTTTTTCCTTTTCCAGTTTTTCCTGATACTGCTGCTGGTTTTTGGGCCTGCTCCAATAGAAATATTTACAGGTCATTACCATACCGGAAGAGATGGCTCCGGCCCCCAGGCCAACCAGTAAACTATCCAGCGCACTTGAGAAAAAGAGACCTCCCCCCAAC
>JBNMJJ010000186.1:0-5239 GCA_050873745.1 Lachnospiraceae bacterium
ATGAAGAGGATGGTTCCACGGTGGAACGTTACAATAAAGGCGCAGACGCTATTCAGGCATTGAAACAGGGCAAGGTTGACTGTGTGATTATTGATGAACAGCCTGCCATTGCTTTCGTGGAAAAGAATCCTGACCTGGCGATTCTGGAGGAAGAATTTGCAGTTGAAGAATATGCAATCTGTATTTCAAAGGATAATGCCGAATTAACACAGAAGATTAATGGAGCATTGGCACAGCTTAAAAGCGACGGAACATTGGACCGGATTATTTCCAATTACATAGGTGACGATACCAAAGGAAAGTCTCCCTATACCTCTCCCGAAGGCACAGAACGCAGTAACGGTACTCTGGTAATGGCTACCAATGCAGCTTTCGAGCCCTATGAGTATTATGAGAATCAGGAATTTGTGGGAATCGATGTAGATATGGCCCGTGCTGTAGCGGATATTCTGGGTATGGAACTTAAGATTGAAGACATGGAATTTGATTCCATTATCAACGCAGTAACCAGTGGAAAGGCAGACATCGGTGTGGCAGGAATGACGGTAACCGAGGACCGTTTACAGAGCGTGGATTTCTCCGACAGCTATACCACAGCAACCCAGGTTATTGTAGTCAGAGGAGAATAAGCATAGTCAGGATAAGCGAAAGAAAAGTGAGCTTTAGAATACTGCTGCCCCAACCGGAGCCGGTTTAGGCAGCAGTTTTGTTTCTTTTAGGCAGTAAAAGGTTCTGAAACAGAAAGTGGTGGAGATATGCAGGAGTTTAGAGAGAAGTTTTATTTGAATTTTATTGCGGACAATCGGTGGAAATACATAACCAACGGTCTGGGAACCACGTTTACGGTAACCATATTCGCAATTATTCTGGGAGTGGCGCTGGGATTTATTATCGCCCTGATTCGCTCCACAGCGGACAAAAGCGGAAGCAAAAATCTTGTTTTAAGACTGCTGGACTGGTTCTGTAAAGTTTATCTTACGGTTATCCGGGGAACTCCGGCCATGATTCAGCTATTGATTATGTACTATATTGTTTTTGCCAGCCCTAATGTAAGCAAGCAGTTTGTGGCCATTCTATCCTTTGGCATTAACTCTGCGGCTTATGTGGCGGAAATATTCCGGTCGGGAATCATGTCCATCGATGAGGGGCAGTTTGAGGCGGGACGAAGCCTGGGCTTTAGCTATGGGCAGACCATGTGGTACATTATTGCACCCCAGGCGCTGAAAAATGTATTGCCTGCCTTGGCCAATGAATTTATTACTTTATTAAAAGAAACATCTATCTGCGGTTATATCGCCTTAACCGATATTACCCACGGTGCAAATACCATCAGAAGCCAGACCTATGAACCTCTGTTACCTTTACTTGCGGCAGCAGCAATTTATCTGGTGATTGTATCCCTGCTGAGCTTTGGGGCAGGCAAGCTGGAAAGGAGGCTGAGAACCGATGCAAGATAAGACGCTGCTGTTTGAAATTAAGGATTTGTGCAAATCCTTCGGAAATCATCTGGTTCTGGACCATATTTCCACCCAAATTTATGCAGGAGAGGTGGTGGTGATTATCGGCCCCTCCGGTTCCGGTAAATCCACCTTTTTACGCTCCTTAAATCTGTTGGAGGAGCCCACCGGCGGAAGTATCTGTTTCGAGGGGTTAAACATTACCGACCCCAAATGCAACATCAATAAATACCGTCAGAAAATCGGCATGGTGTTTCAGCATTTTAACCTGTTTCCCCATAAAACGATTCTGCAGAATATGACCCTGGCTCCCATGAAGCTGTTAAAGAAGCCGGGTAAGGAGGCGGAGAGGGAGGCTATGGAACTGCTGGCAAGAGTGGGGCTGGAAGAAAAGGCCCATGCTTATCCCTCCCAGCTCTCCGGAGGACAGAAGCAGCGTATTGCTATCGTTCGCTCCCTTTGCATGAATCCGGATGTGATGCTCTTTGATGAGCCCACCAGCGCACTGGACCCGGAAATGGTGGGAGAGGTGTTAAACGTTATGCGGGATTTGGCAGAGCAGGGGATGACCATGGCAGTGGTTACCCACGAGATGGGCTTTGCGAAAGAAGTAGGAACCCGCATAATGTTTATTGATGAGGGAAAGATTAAGGAGGAGAACGTTCCGGAAGAGTTTTTTGCCAATCCTCAGAATCCAAGATTAAAAGAATTTTTGTCTAAGGTTTTATAGAATGAGCGAAGAGAAGAAAATGGAGGAACAAAGGGATGAATTATTCGGAAGATGCCAGTAAACAGTACCACATTCAGGTGGGAAAAGGAGATGTAGGGCGGTATGTGGTGATGCCCGGCGACCCCAAACGATGTGCGAAAATCGCCCAGTATTTTGATGACGCCAGACTGGTGGCTGACAGCAGGGAATATGTAACCTATACGGGTTATCTGGATGGAGTAAAGGTAAGCGTAACCTCAACCGGTATCGGCGGCCCCTCCGCTTCTATTGCCATGGAAGAGCTGGTTAAGGCCGGAGCAGATACCTTCGTCCGCATCGGAACCTGCGGGGGGATGCAGTTGGACGTAAAAAGCGGAGACGTCGTTATTGCTACCGGGGCCATCCGTATGGAAGGAACCAGTAAAGAGTATGCGCCTGTTGAGTTCCCGGCAGTGGCCGATTTGGGAATCACCAATGCACTGATAGCGGCGGCAAAGGAAAAGAAAGCCAGTTACCATGTGGGCGTGGTGCAGTGTAAGGATTCCTTTTACGGGCAGCATGAGCCGCAGATTAAGCCGATGGGTTACGAATTGACGAATAAATGGGAAGCCTGGAAGAGAATGGGCTGTCTGGCTTCGGAAATGGAGTCCGCAGCGTTGTTTATTGTAGCCAGCTATCTGCGGGTGCGTGTGGGTTCATGCTTTCTTGTGGTGGCTAATCAGGAAAGGGAGAAGGAAGGTCTGGACAATCCTGTGGTTCACGATACAGACCTGGCTATTCAGGTGGCGGTGGAGGCCATCAGAAAGTTGATAAAAGAGGAGCGAAGACAGGATGACCAAATTAAGTAAAACACAGATTGAACAGTTGATTGAGAAGGCGCTTGAGCAGCGGGCATTTTCCTATGCGCCATACTCAGGCTTTAAGGTAGGGGCGGCTCTTCTGGCGGAAAACGGGACGGTTTATACCGGCTGCAATATTGAAAATGCGGCCTATACGCCTTCTAACTGCGGAGAGCGCACCGCTTTTTTCAAGGCTGTAAGTGAAGGAACGAAGCGCTTTAGGGCCATTTGCGTGGTGGGAGGAAAAGAGGATGAACCATCAGAGTACGCCGCTCCCTGCGGAGTGTGCCGCCAGGTGATGATGGAATTTTGTCATCCGGAAAGCTTTGAGATTATTTTGGCGAAAAATAAAACGGAATATGAAGTGTTCACTCTTAAGGATTTACTTCCCCAGGGCTTTGGCCCGGCTAATCTGGCATAAGGCTTTTTTAGCGTTTTAAGGAAATAGCTGATGATAACCAATCAGAAAGGAGCTGCTGCAAAAGTTTTGCGGCGCTCCTTTTTTATTGGAAGGAAAGGGCAGACAGAGGCTTTGAATAAATATACATCGGACAAATATGGGGAAACGGGAAAGAGAAAAATAGATTATATAGGCATTTACAGAGCCTGTTTTAAACGGTACAATAAGAGGGAAAACAGTGTGCAGCTCTGACGGAAGGGCTTTACCTGCAACCAAAGAATTAAAGTGGATTTTATCCATTTTAATAAAAAAGAAAAGGAGAAGAAGAATTATGAAAAAGAAAATTTTAGCAGTTGTGATGGCTGCCGTTATGGGGCTGTCTCTGATGGCCTGCGGCAGTCAGGGCGAAGGCGCAGCAGGCACTGACAGCGTTGGAGCCGGCGGCACGGAAAGCGCAGGGACAGAAGCTGCCCCCCCAAGTACAGGAAAGACATTCAAAGTGGGCCTGGTAACGGATACAGGCGGAGTAGAGGACCAGTCCTTTAACCAGTCCGCATGGGAGGGCTTACAGAGAGCAAGAGATGAGTTCGGCGTAGAAGTGAACTACCTTTCTTCCTCTACGGATTCTGATTATGCACCTAATATTGAGACTTTTATCGATGAAGATTACGATTTGATTATCAGCGTAGGCTTCCTTTTGGCGGATGCCACCAGAGCAGCGGCAGAAGCAAATCCTGATGTCAACTTTGCCATCGTGGATGATGCCTCCTGTGCAGACCTTGCCAATGTAACCTGCCTTACCTTCAAGCAGGAACAGGCTTCTTATTTAGTGGGCTATGTGGCAGGTATGATGACCGAGAAGGACAATGTCGGTTTCGTTCTGGGTATGGCAAGTGATATGATGCACTTATTCGGTTACGGATATTGTGCAGGTGTTCTGGATGCTAATCCCAATGCCAAAATCCAGCAGGGTAATGCCAATAACTTCGGTGACCCTGCAATGGGAACAACCCTTACCACCAACTTTGTCACCAACGGCGCTGACATAGTGTTCCATGCAGCAGGCGCTACCGGAACAGGCGTAATTTCCGAGTGCCAGGCAAAGGGAATCATGGCAATCGGTGTGGACAGCGACCAGAGCTACCTGGCTCCTGAAACCGTTATTACTTCTGCCATGAAGCGGGTGGATAATGCAGTATATGCAACCGTTAAACAGTTGGTGGAAGGAAACCTGGAGGGTGGACTTGCCGTTTATGATTTAACCAATGAAGGTGTGGATATTGCACCCACTGCAGATTTGCTTCCTGAAGAGGTAGTAACCGCTGTGAATGAAGTAAAAGAAAAAATTATTTCCGGAGAAATCACCGTTCCGGATTCCAAAGACGCATTTGAGGCTGCATATGGTGAGGTATACGAACTGGATTAAACCGGGTCAGGATAATCAAGTATAGATGTTAGCTGCCCTTCGGCTGTGGAGGATTCTGCAGCCGAAGGGCAGTTTTTTATGGAATAATGACGGGTACGGAGTATTTAACCGGAGATGGAACAAAAATAGGATAAGGGAGGCGGTAATTTTGGGAAGAGTGAGCCACATGGATAAGGATACGGTGGTCATTGAAATGAAAGATATTGTGAAGAAATTCGGTGATTTTACGGCGAATGACCATATCCAGTTAATTGTACACAAAGGGGAGGTTCATGCGATTCTGGGGGAAAATGGTGCAGGAAAAAGCACTATGATGAACGTATTATGCGGTTTGTACAAGCCTACCAGCGGACAGATTTATATTCACGAAAAACAGGTCAGCTTCAACAGCCCCAAGGATGCCATCGA
>JBNMJJ010000187.1:0-5227 GCA_050873745.1 Lachnospiraceae bacterium
GTCCATAACCAGAAACGTGGTTTTGATGCACCGGGGCTCCATACAGGTCTCCAGTGTGGAAGGGGAAGGAACTGCCTTCCTGGTAAAAATTCCTTTGACTTACAGCAAGTAGGAGAGAAGCTTTTGGAAAAGGAATGGTGAAAAGATGAAAAAAAGTTTTATTTATTGTGTTCTGCTGCTTGGTATTATTTTGGGAGGCTGCGGCAAAAGCCAGGGGGAGCAGAAAATTTATCAGATTTATTATCTGGACAGAAACGAAAATCATATCGTATCCTTGGAATATGAGCCGATAGCCGACCCACAGGATATGGAAAGTATGGTAGAAGAACTGCTGTGGAGGATGTCCGCACCGGTGGATAAGGTAGATAAGGTGGATTACCGTCCTGCCGTAAAAGGCTTTAAGGTTCTGGGCTTTCAGCTTTTGGAAAAACAGATTACCCTGAATCTGAGCCCGGAATACAAGGAGTTGGATTCTATCCGGGAGGTGCTGACCCGGGCAGCTATCGTCAAAACGCTGACTCAGCTTGAGGGAATTACCTATGTGACGATTCAGGTGAACGGAGAGAACCTGCTGGACAGAGGGGGAGAAACCATCGGCGTGATGACGGCGGATACTTTTATCGATAATACCGGGGAGGATACGAAAAATTATGAGGAAACCGAAGTCGCCCTGTATTTTGCCAATGAATCAGGAGACCAGCTAATTAAGGTAAACCGCTGGCTGATGTACAATACCAATATTTCCAAGGAAAAGCTGATAGTGGACCAGTTGATTAAGGGGCCGCTAAAGCAAAACAACGGGGAGGACAGTGGAATTTCTCCTGTGTTAAACCCTCAGACCCAGATTCTCAGTGTAAATGTGAAGGACAGAATCTGTTATGTCAATCTGGACAGCAGCTTTTTAAATTCACCCTATAACGTCAGCGCCGATGTGGTGATTTACTCATTGGTGAATTCCCTGACCGAGCTTCCGGGAGTGCTGAAGGTACAGATTGCGGTGGAGGGAGAGAGCAAAATCAAATATCAGGAAAAATATGATTTGTCTATCCCCTTTGAGGCCAATACCGCAATCATACAAAGCCCGGATGGGGGAGGACAATAGAATGAGGCGGCCATTATCTATAGCAGCGGTGGGATTGTGCCTGTGGCTGGTTCTTTTTCAATGGTTTCTGCCAGAGCTTTTTCCTCAGGAGCTTTGGGCGGATAAGCAGCCTGAGGAGGAAGCCAGGCTTTGGCTAAGGGGAAAGGTGGCAGCGAAAGAATACCGGGAAAGCTATGGAGACGGCCTCTGGCAGGTGACACTGGAGGAGGTTCAGGTGGGCCTTTCTGAAGATGGGGCTTTGCAGAATGGCGGTCTTTTTGCTGCCACAGATGAACAAGAAGCGCCCTGGAAGGAGTGGAAGGCTGTTCTGGAAAAGGGAAAGGTGCTGTGTACCCTGACGGAGGGAGAAGAAGAGCCTCTGATGGGACAGGAATTGCTTTTGGAAGGCACCGTAAAACCCTGGGAGAAAGCCACTAACCCGGGGCAGTTTGATTTCGGTAACTGGTACCGTTCTAAAGGAATCTATGGACAGCTTAAGCAGGGGCAGATTCTGGAGAGGAGCGAAGCAACTCATGGATTCCGGGAGAGGCTCTGGCAAATAAGGCAGTGGGCCGGGGCTATACTGAAACAATTTCTGGGAGAGGAAGACGGCCCCTTACTGGCGGCTATGGTTTTAGGAGAAAAAAGCGAGCTTTCAGGAGAAATAAAATCTCTTTACCAGAAAAACGGAATTTCCCATCTTCTGTCCATTTCCGGTCTTCATCTTATGCTTCTTGGAATGGGGCTTTTTGCCATTTTCCAGAGGCTTCCCCTGCCAAGAGGCGGGGCAGAGGCACTTAGTATGCTGCTGATGACGGCCTACTGTATTTTTACGGGAGGCAGCGTGGCTACCGTAAGAGCCACCATTATGTTTTGTCTTTTATTGCTGGCCCAGATTTTCGGCCGCTCTTATGACAGTCTGTCGGCCCTGGGGCTGGCGGCAATTCTTCAGCTTATTCTAAATCCCCGTTCCCTTTGGGACAGCGGATTTCAATTATCTTTTCTGGCTGTAGTGGGAGTCAGTGCAGTGGTTCCCCGGCTGAATACTCTTTTTTCCATAAAATCAAAATTGCTTAAATCCATGACGGTGAGTATAGGGGTGGCCCTGGTCACTTTACCCGTACTCTTGTATCATTTCGGCGCCTATGCCTGGCACAGTATTTTCTTAAATCTTCTGGTGGTGCCTCTGATGCCAGCGCTTCTGTGGCTGGGCCTGTTGCTGCTTTTACTGGCGGCGGTGTTTTCTCCGGCTTTTTTTCTCTGTGAAGTGGTGGCCTGGGCCATTAAGGGGATTCTGTTTTATTATGAGCTGTGCTGCCAGGGGTTCGGAAAGCTGCCTCTATGGGAGGGGTATCAGGGACGGCCGCTGTGGGGATGTATTTTCCTGTTTTATCTGGCTCTGGTTCTTCTGCTTTGGCTGCCCCACCGACTGAGCCCTTTTCTGTGTTTTCTTGGCCTGGTAGCCTGCCTGCAGCTATTGACGTTTAATCCCCAGTGGGGGATGGAGATAACCATGCTGGACGTGGGACAGGGTGACGGAATGGTGATACGGACAGAGAGCGGGCGGATTTATCTGTCGGATTTTGGAAGCAGCTCCGTGAAAGGAGTGGGAAGCTATAGGCTGCTCCCTTTCCTCAGGGTTAAGGGCTATGGAAGAATTGAAGGAATTTTTGTCAGTCATCTGGATATGGATCACTATAACGGGATACTGGAGCTGTTAGAAGCGGCAGAGGAGGAGCATATTTCTATCCAAACGCTGTTTTTGCCAATCAGTGTCCGGGAAGAAGGGACTGCCGAAAAGCTGGCAGAATTGCTGAAATTGACAGATATGACAAATTTGTCAGTCACCTTTTTACAGGCTGGCGACCGTGTCATTGATGGAAAAACAGAGTTTTTCTGCCTCCATCCGGGAAGTGGCGAATATGAGTCCAATAATGGGTCGATGGTAGTGTCAGTAGAATATGGGGATTTTTCTCTTTTATTGACCGGTGATGTAGAAAAAGAGGGGGAAGAGGAAATCAGGGAAAGAATTGACCGGTTAGGACAATATCACCTGCTTAAGGTGGCCCATCATGGCTCTAAAGGCTCCAGTATGGAGGCCTTTTTAGAAGAAATTCGGCCCAGGGTAAGCCTGATTTCCTGTGGAGAAAATAACCGCTATGGTCATCCGGCAAAAGAGGTTTTGGACAGGCTTGTGGGGACAGGGAGCCTGGTGCTTCAGACCCCTAAGACGGGAGCGATTACCATAAGGCCGAAAGCGGATGGGAGTTTTACGGTGGAGACTTTTTGCCGGGAGAAGGGAGAAAGATAAAATAGTATCTGAATATAGAGAGTTTCTATCTAAAATTAATGATTAAGGATTGTTAAGCTTTATTTAAAGACAGTTAAGATTTTAAATGCTATTATTTCAATAAATCAATTGTAAATAGAAAGGAGAACAGGATGAAAAAAACATTGGGAGTTTTATTGATGATGGTGATGATTATAATGGGAACAGTAATGTTGCCGCCTGTTGTGACAGTAAATGCAGCAAATAAAAATATAGTAGAGATAAAGGATGCAGTGAAATCCGTTGATATTGTGTTCGGCGGCGGTGAACTTTATGTAGAAACCTGGGGAAAAGAAGGGTTTGGCTTTAGGATTGAAAGAGGTAAAAATAGTAATGGGTACGACTATAGGTACTATGTGAAAAATAAAGTGCTTTATGTAGAAGGCTCACAGAAGGCCGGGCATTCGATGAAGAGAGGAGATAATAAAGTATACCTTTATATTCCTTCAGATATGAAATTAGATGATTTCATTTTGGTAAATGGAAATGCCGATGTTTATGCTGCTAATATAAACTGCGAAAAACTGCGGATTGATGCGGCAATTGGAACAATCAACATAGTGGATTTTACAGGTGTTGATGTCAGTGTCCTTATGGGAACAGGCACAATTAATATTGATGGAAAAATTACAGGGAATGTTGATGCTTTGTGCAGTGCCGGAACATTGAATGTACAACTTTCTGGAGAAGTAAATGATTTTGACTATTTAATCAATACGTTTTTCGGGGAAATCAAGATTGGGAATACTACATATGGTATGATGAGCGAAAAAAAGATGATTAATAACACAAGCAGCAGATTGAATTTGGAGTGTGTGACGGGTCAGATAAATTTTGAATTTAATGATAATTAGGCATGAAGTTTAAGTAAATATTATTTCATCAAAATTTGATTTAATAAATTATAGGCTGTTTAAAACTATGATTATTAAAAATATATAAAAGAAGGGAGGATATGGACATGATTAGAGTGTTGGAAAAAGGTGTGTTATCTTTTGGGGAACCTAACTTTTGCGTATTCAACAACTGCTTTTTCAAAGTAAGATAAGTGAATGTTTGCGATAGTTGTGCCGAAAGAATAGCTGTTGGCACTTGATATAAAGTGTCAACAGCTAAATTCAGTTAAAATATTTTGCTGTTTGCTTACTAAAGAGAGGTAGAAAACATGGTGGTATCAAAATATAATAAACAGTTTAGCGTTGATGATAAATATTTTGTTTATAATATGGCATCAAAAGCATTGTTGGAAATAGATAAAGATATTAATGCATTTTTAAAAGGTGAAGCAAAGGAAATTAAAGAAGAAGTTTTAGAAGCATTATATAATAACGGTATAATAACCGAGTCGCATAGCTTTGAGCTTAACAGAATGATAAATAACATGAATAATGTTAGATATGATTCTAAACGGATAAGTATATTTCTTTCATTAACACCTTCCTGCAATTTGAATTGTGTATACTGTTATCAGGATGCAAGAAAAGATTTGGATGAATGTAACCAATTCCTGATGCCGGATAAGTGGTCGGAAATTATGGGTTATCTTCAAAAAACAGTAAAAGATAGGCAGATTGAATCTTTAACCATTTTTTTGTTTGGCGGCGAACCTATGTTAAAGAGCTCCATATTAGAAGGCTATATAAAAGAATTACGAACTTTAGATACCAGAGTAATTTTAGTTTTAATTACTAATGGAACGCTGTTTAATGAAGATAATATTGAGTTTTACTGCAAAAATATAGATTCCATACAGATTACAATAGATGGAATGAAAGATACACATGATAAGATGAAGCCATATAAAGACGGTAGAGGAA
>JBNMJJ010000188.1:0-5215 GCA_050873745.1 Lachnospiraceae bacterium
ATATAGCCCTTTTGAGCCGCCGCATTATTTCCTTCAAGAACCATCATTCTATTTACCCACGCAAAGCAGTGCTGAACAGGTTCTCTCACCATGATTAAATTTTCAATCCGGTCAAACTCATCTTTTGACAGATAATCATATTCTTTGGTAATATCGTAATCCGGTTTATGTAAATCATACAGCATCCAGTAATTTTTATCCGGCTCATAGTTTCTTTTCAGACAATTATTATATACGGCAAAATAAATTTTCAGCATTTGACCGTAGGAATGTAGTTTGATTTCTCCATCCTGAAATTGCAGGTACAAATTCGCCATAAATTCCAAAGGTTCTATATAAGCGTCTTTGATATTCTCACCATTTTTATCGATACATAAATTCAGAAACTTATTCTGTCCCACACATTCCAGCTCTCCATAACCAGACTTAAGGTATCCCAGCATTTGAGCCGTCATTTCTATAATCAATTCATCGCCTTCCAGATACTGCAGCCGCTTTTTATAAATATCTTCAAGGGATTCACAGTAGGGAAAGGATAAAATGTGGGAGTGCATGTCCAGTAATTGTGTAAAAAACCACACTCCTGAATTGGACATATTGCTGACCACAGCCAAATTCCTGAGATTGTTCCACCAGAATAGCTTATCCTTATTGTGAGTGCATGTCTGCTCTTTGCACTGCCGAATACCCTCATCTCCATTTATATCCAGCAAAAACAGATAAAACGGCAATCTGATTTCAGAATTGCTGTCATAGAGATTGTGCTTTTTTAAATTATCCAGCATTCTTTTCTGGACATCTCTGTTATAAGCCCCAAACCTCCTGGTTTGGTCAATACATACAAGATATACTGCCGATGGGAATTGAGCTGCTGCTTCTTCTATATTTAGAATTTTGAGGCCGTTATATTCTTTCCCCGACTTCGAGCTATCGTCATCACAATAGCATAAGGGAACGATATTAAACAGGGAAAACAGGCGGTATGCCACATCTCCCCAGTAACCTGCCCCATACAGGCAGAGTCCTCTTTCTCTGGCCTCATTAACACAAAACAGTAAGCTCCTATTCCACATCTTTCTTCCTCCATTTTCAGCTATGCTTTTTCCATCCGTTCCAACAGGATTTCTGCATAAGCATCAATATTATCCGTCGTATTTGCCGACAGGCTTTCACAGTTTTTACATAAATCGATACTGTCTTTCTTTTTAAGCAAATGTATCTTCTGATATTCCCTGAGTCTGCTGCCGTTCCATACGTCTGCAATGCTTTCGCTGTTTAAATCACCCAGAATGTATTCTGTCTTCCAATCCACACAGCACAAATGAGCAATTCCTTTATCGTTAATCACCATGGTTGTAAAAAGGAATGGGCATACCTGTTTTTTCTCCAGCTTTTGTCCATAGGTTCCTTTATGGGCATTTTGGATATGTTCGCCGATATTCGTATCCTGCCAAAGAGTTGAGGATATAGTCTCTACAAAAATTTCATCGCAGATATTTCCGAATAAATGATAGAAATCATCCTTTTCCTGACTGGAATATCCTATGTCGCTGTATTTAATAAAAATTTTGCACTCTCCCTTATTCTGATAAAAATGCTCTATTACCTTCCTAAAACCCTCGAAGTTCATATTGTACTTACATACGTTTTGATACTGCCCTTCATTAATTCCATTAACCGATATATTTAATATATCCAGTCCGGCGTCAATAAGGCCCAGGTTCATTTCTTCATTCAGCAAGGTTCCATTAGTCGTTATCTCGATAAACTCAGCCACCTCTGCTTCTTTAGCATATTTTATCATTCTGCAGACATCAGGGTTTAACAAAGGTTCACCAATCTTAAAAAGCCGTAGCTTTTTGACCCTTTTATTCCCCCCCCCAGGTGGTTTTCATGTCATCGATTATTTTCACAAACAATTCATACGACATAAGCCCAAAATTAGTGCCTGCCCTCTTCATCGCATCACTGTCTGAGTGAAAGCAGAAATTACATTTCAGGTTACATGCACTGCAAATATCTATTTGTATGGAAAAGGGAACCTCTAAAGGTATTACCTCTGCCAAATTAACTCTTTTTGAAGAAAAAATCTTTCCTCGTTTAATTGCTTTCATCCTATCCTCCTGTACATACCGCTTCCGCAGGCACAAAAATTCTACACATGATTTGTCAATCTGTCTCCCATTTTTATCCTGCCAGCATATGTATATTCTGTGATTTCTAGTGTGGTATCCCCGGTTTTCACGATAAATCCTTCTTTTGTCTTTCCTACTACCTGTCCGACGGTATTTTTATATACATGTGCCCCGGGTATCATTCTTGCCTTGTTAATAGTGATTTTTTCACCGTCAACCCATGAAGCTGCCTGTGGACCCGGTACACATAAGGCCCTGACAAAATTAAAAATCTCTCTGCTGGTTTGGGACCAGTCAATTATTTCATCACCAACTGTACGCATACCGCAATACAGTCCTACCGGGTCTATATCGCTTTGTCTGATGGGCTTTACCCCCCCCGAACCGGAACTTTGTAGCATTTTAATTGCCCGGTACAATACATCCGCACATCCGTCATAGGCTCTGGTCAGTAAAGTGCTGTAATCATCCTCATCCGTTATAGGATAAGTTTCCTGTAAAATAATGTCTCCGGTATCTATTCCTTCATCCACATAATGAACCGTTATTCCAAATTCTTTTTCATCATTAATCAGCACCCAATTCAGAATATTTCTGCCCCGGTAAAAAGGTAATTTTCCTGCATGGCAGTTAATCGTTTTTAATTTTGGCAGATTTATCATTTCTGATTTAAAAATCTGATTAAACGACATGGAAACAAATAAATCCGGTTCATATAGCTTCATCCTGTTGACAAATTCTTCCGAATTTATATTCTCACTCAGTTCAACCGGTATATGGTTTTCTTCCGCTCTTTTAATTAGCTCAGCATCCCTGTTGTCATACCTGACCGTTATAAACTGCATTTCGATTAAACTGTCTGAAATGAGTTTATCAAATGCCTGATGGGCCCAGGGCCCATCAGCAAAATATCCTATTTTCATACCATTCATTATTTACCTTTCTCCAATCATCAATTCCTGATATTCCTCCTCAGGCAGGAAGGGATACATATCCTGAAGTGCCGGTGTCAGCATTTTCCCATTCTCATCCAGACGGGACATTACTTTAGGTATTACAGGGTCATCCAGCTTCTGCTCTATTTCAAGCAGGCATCTCTTCTTATTGTTTACCAGCCACTGTACAGCTTCCTCCACCTGTGCGTTCGTTTCACATTTTCTGTATTCAAAGCCGAAGGTATCTGCTATTTTTGAAAATTCCGGAAAACTTACTCCGCTGTCAGGCGTACAGCCAATGTAAACTCCATTAAAGAAATTCTTGCTGGTTTGCCGGATTGCTCCATAGCCATCATTAGAAAATACCACCAGATTCACCGGCAGATTATTTTGAACAATCGTCTGTAATTCCTGTAAATTCATCATTACACTTCCGTCACCGGTGACACAGTAAATTTTCTTTCCCGATGCCACTGCTGCACCGATTGATGCCGGCAAATCATATCCCATGGAGCCACAGGTATAATTAAGGAGTGCCCTCTGCTGTACACTTTTTACTCCAATTTGCAGTTTTGCCGTGTTGGCCGTATTATTGCCCATAGCAAGAATACTGTCCTCCTCTTCATACTCCCGGAAAACCTTCCAGAAGTAATAGGAGCATACTCTATCCTCCATAACCATATCACCGACCGCTTCAAAAGGAGTAAACCGCTCTTTAAGCATTTTGCAGTAATCCATCCACTCTGCCGGAGTCTGAATCCTGCAGTCAGCTTTAAACATTCCTTCCACCATATCTTTTAAATCTGCATGAATGAATTTATGAATACGAAGGCCCGGCTTTTTTGCTTCTTCAGCATCAACGTCCACCATAATGATTCTGGCCTTTGGTGCAAAGCCTTCTAAATTAAACCCTGTCTGTCTGAAACCCAGACTGTTGCCGAGGGTCAATATAACATCCGCATTCTGCAAAATGAAATTTCCTGTCCTCGGTCCTGTAGTGCCGGAACTTCCAAAATAAAGAGGATGGTCCGTATATAAATTATCGGCTACCCAGCAGCCGCCTATAACCGGAACGCCCATTTTATCCACCAGCTTTTCCACCTCATCTCTGGTATGGCTGCTGATAATACCGGAACCTATCAAAATACAAGGTCTTTCTGCCTTTTTCAATAACTCAATAGCTTCCGTAATATCGTCCTCCTTTAAATCAGGGGTCGATTTTATCCATTCTTCTTCAGCATACAAATCCTTTTCTTCCACTCTGACATTCTGTATATCCTGTGGTATATCCAGCCACACAGGGCCTCTTCTGCCCTCCATGGCAATATGAATCGCCTTAATCAGCTCCCTTCTTATCTCTAACGGGTCAGTAATCATCACTGCATATTTCGTCATATGCTTAACGCAGGGTACGATTTCAAATTCCTGGATGCCTCTGTATCGAAGCTTAAGTCCTGACTGCGGAATCGAAATTTCATATCTGACCTGTCCTGAAAGAACAATCATAGGGATACTGTCCTGCCACGCTCCCATCACTCCCGTCAGTGTATTGGTGGTTCCGGGACCGGATGTCACACAAACCGCTGCCATTTTTCCGCTGAGCCTGGCATAGGCTTCCGCTGCCATAGCACATGCCTGTTCATGATGATTAAAGTATTTGTTCATCTTTTCACTAAGCAGCAGTGCATTATCCAGGTGCATAGCACTGCCGCCTACTACAGCAAAGCAGTCTGTAATTCCATATTCTACTAAAGTATCCATCACAATATCTGCTACTCTCTTAACCATCTTCCATCCATCCTATACGTTCAATTTCTTCTTCATTTTTTCCATTTCTTCCATCTGTCCCATATCCATATAGGCAGATTCTTCCACTATATACACGCCAATCTTTTTTCCCTGCTTACTTGCTTCGTCTATTAAATCCGGAAACCCGATTTCCTGATTTCGAGGCATGGTATGCAAAAGCTCCTTATTCACAATGTACATTCCCGTGCTGATTAAACAGTCGAGTTTAGGTTTCTCTGAAATGTTTAAATAATGTTGATTTTCGTCACAATTAATCACACCATAAGGAATGATATGCTGATACTTTGCCGCCACTATCGTAATATAATTTTCTTCTTTCCTGTGGTACATATAGAT
>JBNMJJ010000189.1:0-5171 GCA_050873745.1 Lachnospiraceae bacterium
AAACCACTGTCCTTTTCCGTTCGCATATAGGAAGTCGTTGGCAGCGTTGATGTTGTGTCCGCCCTTGAGCAGAACGGCACAGCCGTAGGTTTCACCGATATGCCTGGCAGCCGCCTCGATGTCTTCCTTGCTGTGGATGATTATATCGGAGAGAATTTCTGCCTCTGGGATATTTGGTGTGGCGACATCTGCCAGCGGAAGCAGGCGGTTTTTCAAGGTATCTACCGCCTCCTCAGAGATTAGGCGGTCACCGCTGGTAGCTACCATCACGGGGTCAACCACAATGTTTTTGGCTTGATAAAAGTGCAGACGCTTTGCAATAACTTCAATCAGGCTACTGGAGGCAACCATGCCGATTTTTACTGCGTCAGGCAAAATGTCCTCAAACACTGCGTCAATCTGCTGTCCAAGAAATTCGGGAGTTATCTCGACAATTTTTTTTACGCCCGTGGTGTTTTGTGCCACCAAAGCCGTGATTGCACTCATGGCAAAAACGCCGTTCATGGTCATCGCTTTCAAATCTGCCTGAATCCCGGCGCCTCCGCTGGGGTCTGTCCCTGCAATTGATAATACTGTTCTCATTCTTGATTCTCCTTTGCACCGCATATTTTCATGTATTTACCATTTTTTCTGCCAATTCCCTCAGTTTTCGGCAGGTGGTTTCTATATCAGCCGCAGAGAAGATGGCAGATACCAGTGCCACGCCGTCCACTCCGCTTTTAGCCAGTTTGCCAATGTTGCTTTGATTGATGCCGCCTATAGCCACAATGGGGACATTCGCAGCCTCACAGATGGCTCGGAGAGTTTCTTTAGGCATTGGTACTGCATCGGTCTTTGTACTTGTAGGAAAAACTGCTCCCAGACCCAGATAATCCGCACCGTTTCTCACCGCTTCCCGGGCTTCTTTCAGGGTATGGACGGAGACGCCCAGAATCATGTTCTTCCCTGTACGGCGGCGGATCTCACCGGCTGACATGTCCTTTTGACCAACGTGGATACCGTCTGCACCGCAGGCGATGGCAACCTCCACATTATCGTTGATGATAAAGGGGACTATATATCGCCGACATAGGGCCTGAATTTCCCTGGCTTCCTGAAGGAATGCCGTATTGTCCATACTCTTTTCCCTAAGCTGCACACAGGTCACACCGCCCCGCAGGGCTTTCTCTATCTGCTGGTACAGAGTATAGTCTCCGGTCCAGGCCCGGTCGGTGACCGCATAGAGGAGCAGATGCTTCTTATCGAATTTCATATCTGGCCCCCTTCTCCAGCGTCTCCGGGGTGAGGCGATACATGGCATCGATGATGTAGTTTCGGTAGGAGGAATTGCCGTCAGTCTGGGTAAGGCGCTGGTGGGCAATTTCTCCGCACAGGCCCATGGCACATATTGCGGCGGCAGTTGCCGTCAAAGGTGTGTTGGGATTGGCAGTCACAAAGGCTGTTATCAGAGCGGAGAGCTGGCAGCCGGTGCCGGTGATGGAACTCATCATAGGATGACCATTGCGGATGCAGAAGGCCCGGTCTTTGTCTGCCACAATGTCGATGGCTCCAGTGACAGCGATTATGGCTCCAGTGTGCCGGGCGAAGTCCATGACAAAAGCCACGGCCTTGTCCAGGTTTTCTTCCGTCACCTTATCTGCGGCGTCGGCGTCCACTCCCCTGGTGGTGCCGATGCCGCAGGACAGGGTTTTGATTTCCGAAATATTGCCCCGAATCACCGTGAATTTTACTTCCTTCATCAATCGGAAAGCGGTGTCCGTCCGTAACCGGGAGGCGCCTGCTCCCACTGGGTCCAGTACCACGGGATGGCCCAGTTGATTGGCCTGTTTTCCGGCAGCCAGCATAGAGGGGATGGTTCGCTGATTCAGTGTACCGATGTTGATATTCAGCCCTCCGCAGATGGCGGTAATGTCCACCGCATCGTCCGGGTCATCCGCCATGATGGGCGAGCCGCCGCAGGCCAGCAGCATATTGGCACAGTCATTGACGGTGACATAGTTTGTGATGTTGTGAACCAGTGGGTATTTCTGACGGACATTCATAAAAATCTGTTCAAACATAGTGGCTACTCCTTTGTATATTTAGATTGAGAGAAAACGGCCTGATTAGCAGCGTTTCCCTTGGATTATGGCAGGTATGTCCTGCCTGTTCTTTCGCAAAAAACAACAAAAACAGGGGGCATCTGTATACGATGCCCCCTGAAAAAGTATATAATCTTATTCTACGACTTCCTCCGGCGGCATTATCCGCATCAGGTTTAAGGGTCGAAGGTAGACCTTCCTCTCAGCCTGTCACACAAGCTCCCCTGCTATTTTGTTTTTTGTATTGTAATGCAAATCTTTGCGGCTGTCAATCCCGGTTTTTGATGGTACATCTGGGTTAGAGCATTGGGCGGCTGTCTTGATTCAGTGGTGTGAGAAAATAGTCTGTTTGTGCCATCGCAGTTAGAAATACTTTTCTTATTTCCGATAAAGATGACAAGGAAAACAAAAAAAGGAGGGCATTTGGGATGTCGGTAGCAGGAGTTGGAGCTTTCACTGGAATGGGAACAGATTATCAGCAAAAGTCAGAGGAAGAGGTTATTTTCAGGACCTATTCTTACCAGAATGGCAAAGGGCAGGAAAAAGTATATTACAGGAAGGACTGTGTGGAAATTTCGCTGGATTCTTATACCGTATCCACTGGCTCAGACAATTACGAAGAAATAAAGAAGATGTTGAACCTGCAAAGCAGCGGAAAAATTGCCTTTCCGGGAAACAGGATGTTTAGGGAAACCCAGGAGGTGATGGAGGATTACTACAGCGGTAAGCTGAGCAGTGAAGAAGTGAAAAATATTTTCAGGGAATATTTTTATCATGCTATGGGAACGACCCTGAAGGAGCAGGAAGAGGCCCCTGTACAGGAGGCATTAAATAAAACTTACAGGAAACAGTTTGCCACCAGTTTTCTGGCGGGGCTGTATGAATATTTCAGCAGGGCAAATACGAGAACTGCCTGTGCCTGGAATATGGAGGAAGGGAAGCGGCTGATGGAAAGTAATGGGATGAGCTGGAAAGGAACCTATTACTATAATGCAGACTGGTATTATGCTTGTGAAGAAATGCAGGAATTGTTCAGGGAAACGGCAAATGAACTGGCAGATGAATACGGCGCAGAGCATGTGGATTTTCAGTATGTGGAAGAGAACACAAGATTTTCCCTGGACGGGGGGATTACCTATAATGGCGTATGGGATTCCAGAGAGTGGCAGATTAACTATGACAGAGCAATAAACGGCAGCTTTTTGGATGTAAATATGGCCCCGCCGAAAGGGTTCGTATACTGCAGTGCAGCCTATTGGGATGGAAAAAACGGGTTGGATGGAATCGAAGACTACATGATGAAGAAGAAAAGCGGATATGCTTCTATGATGTTTCTTATGGCAGCAGTAAAAAATACAGAGGCGAAAACCAGTCTGCTGCTGGAAAAGAAGAATTATCACAGCATCAGTGACTGGAAGGAAAATGATACATACAAAGAGGCGATTTCTTTTCTGAAAAATTTCAATCTGAACTGGAATTTCAGAGGAAACCGTATGGAATTTATGTGGATGGGAAGTTCGGTGTAAAGCTGAGAGGGACAGGTAATCAGGGGATGGGGAAAGACGGATAAGATGTATTTGTATCTATACTTTTATTCGGAGGTCGGATATAATGGAAACAAATTTTTAGAAAACAGGCAAGAAGGTGGAAATTCGATGAAGTGTATATTAATGAATAAGAATATGCCCGTAGTAGAGTTGGAACTGGATGATGATACTGCGACGGTCTTAAAAGTAATGAAGAGTTATGAATTGAATTTTCTGCCGGTTGGAACAGAGGTAAGGAATGGCGTTCCAAACAAAAAAGAATTAAATGAGTGGTGGTTTGGAAGGTGTATTCCTGCAAGCAGGTTGGGAATCAGGGCCGCATTGGAGCGATTGGGCATACAGCATACGGAGCAGCTCTTACTAAGATGCTATGGATTGAGTTTGTCCGACCAATATTGGATGAAGCCTGTAGAGAGCGGTTTGGAATGGAAAGACATCAATTTCTTTGAAAATGATTTTTCGGATGATGTAGGCAATATATTGTTTGGGCAGCCGGTACCGCAGGATGTTGATTTAATGTCTCCCTGTAATACATCGGACGGGTGGCTGAAAAAGAAATGGAAAATCATTGATACGAAAAGGTGTTTAATAAAAGCCGGGAGCAATCCCTTCATGCAGGAGCCAATTAATGAAGTGTTTGGAACGAGACTGCATCAAAGGCTGGGTGGCAAAAATTATGTGCCCTATAAAGTACTGTGGGAGGACGGAATTCCATACAGTGTATGTGAAAATTTTATCGATACTGATACGGAATTGGTCAATGCCGTAAGTATCAATCGCAGTATGAAAAAGAGAAGCCAGTTTTCTTCTTATGAGCATTTTATGAATGCCTGTGATAAGCTTGGTATTCCGGGGATGAAAGAATTTGTTGATTATATGCTGGTATTCGATTATTTAATGGCAAATACGGACAGGCATTTTGGAAATTTTGGAGCAATTCGAAATGCGGAAACTTTGGAGTGGATAGGGCCTGCACCGGTGTTTGACAGCGGAACCAGTCTCTGGCATGATAAACTCACAAGAACAATCAATCCGTTGGGTGAGGTGGAAGCAAAGCCGTTTTATTCTAATAGCTCAAGGCAAATGGAATTGGTTTCCGATTTTAACTGGGTTCCATTTGAAGAACTGAGATGCTTAAAGGAGGATATAAGAGAAATCTTTGTGCCGACAGAATTTATGGATGAGGAGCGCATAGAGGTACTTTCGGCTGCTGTGAGCAGCAGAGTAGAAGAATTGCAGGATATGGCAATGGACCAGAAAAAATAATATACTTTAGGAGGTTTATCGTAATCAGGAAGAACAGAATCAGCGGCTTTATAAAACATATCTCTATAATATGGGCATATCGGATAGAAATATCTGATGTGCCTTATTTTTGCTGATTTTTAAAGGGTAAGATACTTCTCCATTACGACTGTCTCGTATTTTGATAAGATTTCAGTGTCACATGGACATGAAAAACAATCTTATATTACGGAGGAAAATCTTTTGTCCGTATGGAGCAGGCATTTTTCTTCGGGAAACAGGGAGGATGGTATGGAGG
>JBNMJJ010000190.1:0-5143 GCA_050873745.1 Lachnospiraceae bacterium
AGATTGTATATATCAGTCTATGTGAGTGCTTAGTTACTGCTCATTTTCTCCCGGTAATGCTGCCCACATACTATAATTCTTCCTGTTCTTCGCTCATTCCTCTTTCAATGTGTATGGCCAGATACCCGATTTCTGTTTCATTCAGCTTACAGTTCAGGATTTTTTCTACTTCTTCACATACATATTTTGCTATACTAAATGCTTTGGGAAATCAATTCCATATAATCGTTTATATTTAATTTGATTTTTTCTCCGCTGATTGCTCTGGCCAGCATATACCGAATATGATTCATGAGACGATTGTAGGAAAGAGAGATTACTTTAATCGCATACCCGTTTCTTTTTCAAGAATGGATATACATTCTCTCACCAGACGGGCAGCCTGCATGGAGGCTATTTCCATAAACAGGGGGGAGATGGTTTTTGCCATCTCCCTCGCATCCCGCCTTTTTTGTTTCCCGAAATGAGTAAATCTGTACATCTGCCGGAAGTTCAAAAAGCTGTGAAACCTTTTTCCAAAGCCGATACCCTTTCCCATAATTAAATATTCTTCATATTTTTCGCCTTCAATGGCAATAATCGTGTTGTGATTTAACACTTTACTTATTCTAGACATTTTTTCTATCCTAGTTATCTTCTGTTTTTGGGAACATAATTTTTTATTCGTAAAAATCTACTGCAAGTAGAGGCTCTCCTGCCTGAACATCTCCTTCTTTTAACAGATGTACTTTCTGCTTATCCTCCAATTCGGTACAAATAACCGGGGAAACTAAAGAAGGGGCGTTCTCTTTCAGATATGCCAAATCCAATCTTAAAAGTGGAGTTCCTTTTTTTACCTTTTGTCCGTCTTCTACCAGAACCTCGAAACCTTTTCCATCTAATTTCACCGTATCAATTCCTATATGAATCAGAAGGTTTATTCCTGAATCCGTCAGGAAACCAACAGCATGTTTTGTATCGAAAATAAAACTGATTTCTCCATCCTCCGGAGCAACTACTTCATTAGACACAGGCTCTACGGCCGCTCCATCTCCCAAGAGCTTTCCGGCGAAGGCATCATCAGGAGCCGTTTCAATGCTGCCAGCTTTACCCGTAATGGGACTGGAGAGAATGACTGTTTTTGTTTTTTTCTCTGCTTTGTCAGCCTCTTTTTCCTGATGAAAAGTTTTATCTTCGTTATCTTCGGAGTCATTGTTTTCTTTATTATACAATGTGTCTGGGGCTGTTTCCAGATAATCTTCCAAATTAGATTTAATTACAGTAACCCTGGGTCCGTAAATAATCTGGACGCCATTTCCTTTATGAACCACTCCGGAGGCTTTTGTGGATTTTAATTTCTGGTCATCTACTAAATCTGCATTTAAAACGCTGCAGCGAAGTCTGGTGGCACAGCAGTCCACATCAGAAATATTTTTCTTTCCGCCTAAGCCTTCACAGATTAAACGGGATATTTCATCTTCTTTTGAAGTTTTTTCTTTTGCATCTACATCACTTCTTGTATATAATTTTACTTCTTCGCTGTCGTCACGGCCCGGTGTCTTTAAGTCCATTTTCTTAATCAGGAAGCTGAACAGGAAGTAATATACCAAAAAGTATCCGATTCCCACGATGACAATCCAAATCCAGTTTGTTTTTGCATTTCCCTGTAAAATACCGAACAGGAACATATCAATAAGTCCGCCGGAGAAAGTCATTCCCACGCCTACCTCAAAAACGTGCATCAGCATATAGGCAAGTCCGGCAAATATACAGTGAATAATATAGAGGACAGGAGCTACAAAAAGGAAGGTAAATTCAAGGGGTTCCGTAATACCTGTCAGCATGGAGGTGAGGGCTGCGGAAAGCAAAAGTCCTCCTACTGCCTTTTTCTTATCTTCTTTTGCTGTTCTATACATTGCCAGGGCTGCTCCCGGAAGGCCGAAAATCATCAGAGGGAATTTTCCGGACATAAAACGGGTAGCGGATACGGCAAATTTATCCACCGTAGGGTCGGCCAACTGGGCAAAAAAGATGTTCTGTGCCCCTTCAACCAGCACTCCTCTTACTTCCAGGGTGCCACCAACTGCAGTCTGCCAGAAGGGAAGGTAGAACACATGATGTAAACCAAAGGGAATTAAAAGCCTTTCCATCAGTCCGTATACCCAGGTTCCTGCATAACCGGAGTTTAAAACCACATCACCTACGGCATAGATGCCATTTTGTATAGGAGGCCAGATAAAGTACATTAAAATTCCCACTAAAGTATATACCAGAGCACTGATAATAGGTACAAATCTGGTTCCACCGAAAAAGGAAAGCACCTGGGGAAGCTGAATTTTATAGAAACGATTGTGCAGGGCAGCCACACCAAGTCCCACCAGAATACCGCCGAATACACCCATCTGCAAAGAGGTGATTCCTACCACAGATGCGGTAGCGCCGCTTAACAGATTCTCCGTTCCGCCGTTAATGGTAATCATAGCGGAAATGGAAGCGTGCATAATAAAGAAAGCAATGGCTGCTGCCAAGGCTGCAACCTCTTTTTCTTTCTTTGCCATACCAATAGCTACACCCATAGCAAATAATATGGGAAGATTGGCAAATACAATATCTCCTGCTTCTTTCATTACTTCAAAAATAGCATAAAATATACTGCCAGGCCCCATGAAATTCCATAAGCCATAGGTTTTTAACATGGTTTCGTTGGTAAAGGAACCGCCTATTCCCAATAACAGACCGGCAACCGGCAAAATAGCGATAGGAAGCATAAAGGACCGTCCCACCCGCTGCAATACTCCAAAAATTTTTTCTTTCATCTAATCCTCCTTGTTTTCCGAAGGAAAATGCGAGCCCTCTGGTGAGCAAAGGACTTTCGTCCTTATGGATTTTCCTCCTTGTTTTTTCGAAGATGCTTATACTTTGTGCAGATTATTTCTTCTTCATTCATCAGAAATGGCTTTTTGTGGAAAAATATCTTTTACCTTTTTATTTTTTGCCAATTTTGAAACACAAAAAGGCATTAACTATACATAAACATCCAAAATATTTATGTATAGTTAATGCCTTGAATCTTAAGTCAAGTAACATACTATGAATATCTCTTGTCTCTATTCAATTAATATTGGTAGGAAACGGAGAAAGAGGGATTTGAACCCTCGCGCCGCGTGAACGACCTACACCCTTAGCAGGGGCGCCTCTTCAGCCACTTGAGTATTTCTCCATGCCTAAATCTGACCTCTACCAATATGAAATTGCGTCTTTTATTGTGACGCAGGATTTATTATACCTAATGATTTATTATTTGTCAACTGTATTTTTATGTATTTTCTTCTATTGTTTTTTCAATTCTTCTTTTTACCTCAGCCGCAATTTCCACCGTCTTCATTCCCTTATATTCTTCATAAGGTATGGGTTCCAGATAAAAGAGCTTTACGGTGACCGGATAGGTATGCTTTTCATCGAAAGGGACGAAGGAATCAATGATGGCACAGGGAACGATAGGACATTTTGCCTTCACTGCACTTTTAAAACTTCCTCCCTTAAACTCCAGGAGCTTATTTCCCAGCTTACTTCTGGTTCCTTCAGCAAAAATCAAAAAGTTTCTTCCCTTTTTCACTTCTTCTGCCATAGTATTAATTACTTCCATAGACTGACGGATATTTTCTCTGTCGATAGATAAACTTCCCAGAGCATTCATTACCTGCTTGAGTAAAATCACGCTGCTGGCTTCTTTTTTGATGACGAAGGCAAAGGGAGCTGGGCAGGATTCCAAAAAGGCCAGTACATCATATAATCCCTGATGATTGGGAAAGAGAATAAATCCATTTTCCTTCGGTAAATTTTCCATTCCATGTGCTTCAATGGTCACTTTTCCTGCTCTGTTCGCATCAGTGGTAAGTTTCTTAACAAAAAGAAAATTCCTGTTGTAATCCTTATTTTTTTTCACACTGTAAAACCAGAGCAAGAGGAAATAATACACCGATTTTAACCCCAGTCTGATTACCATCATGGCAATTCTTCTCATAATAGCCTGACCTTTCTACATTATTCTTTTCATAAAATCTTATTCTTCTGCGGCAAATTCCTTTACCGCAGTTTCATATAAATCGTTTCCTGCACTGTCCATCACCACAATTACGGGAAAATTTTTTACTTCCAGTCTGCGGATGGCTTCCGTTCCCAAATCTTCATAGGCAATTACCTGAGAGGAAACGATGGCTCTGGAAAGAAGGGCTCCGGCCCCTCCTACTGCGGCAAAATAGACTCCCCCATTCCTCATCAGGGCCTCCTTCACCGCCTGAGAGCGTTTTCCCTTTCCAATCATTCCCTTTAAGCCTAAATCCATTAAAGCGGGGGTATATTTGTCCATTCGGCTGGAGGTGGTAGGGCCGGCTGAACCGATGGGCCTTCCTTCTCTGGCCGGAGAAGGGCCCATATAATATAAAAGATTGTGCTCCAGGCTGACAGGAAGTGCATCGCCCTTATCCAGAGTTTCCTGCATCCGTTTATGGGCCGCATCCCTTGCCGTATAAAGGACGCCCGTAAGATAGACGTAATCTCCGGCTCTTAAGTTCCTGGCATCCTCATCACTGATAGGCAGATTAATATATTTTTCCATTTTTTTCTATCCTTATTCAACATTATCGTTTTTAGTTGCCTTTATAATGTGCGTACTGAATGGCGGTTCACATGGCAGCAAATATTTACGGCCACAGGAAGTCCTGCAATATGGGTGGGATAAGTATTGATATTTACCGCCAATGCGGTAGTCGTTCCGCCTAAGCCTCCCGGCCCGATTCCGCTTCTGTTAATTTTTTCCAGAAGTTCTTCTTCCATTTCTTTTATGTAGGGTATTGAGGAACGTTCATTGATGGGCCGGACAAGCGCCTCTTTAGCCATAAGGGCGCATTTTTCAAAGGTTCCTCCTATTCCCACGCCTACCACCATAGGCGGACAGGCGTTGGGGCCTGCATCCTTTACCGCAGTAAGAACGGCTTCTTTGACCCCTTCTATTCCCTCTGACGGCTTTAACATAAACACCCGGCTCATGTTTTCACTGCCGAAGCCTTTTGGGGCAAGGGTAATTTTTACCTTATCCCCGGGGACGATGGAGTAGTGAATCACTGCGGGAGTATTATCCCCTGTATTTTCCCGGATAAGGGGG
>JBNMJJ010000191.1:0-5139 GCA_050873745.1 Lachnospiraceae bacterium
ACTTCAAATCCCTGCTCTTTCAGCCAGATAAACTGTTTTTCCCTGGAATTTTCGAAATCTACATTCTGGGCACTTACAAGGGCAAAGGCATAAAAACGAACCCTCCTGGCAGCCGTAATCTCATTGTTCAACTGACGGACGGAACCGGAGCAGAGATTCCTGGGATTCTTGTATTTTGCTTCTACCTCCTCAATGGAGGCATTAATTTTTTGAAAATCCTCATAAGTAATTACCGCTTCTCCCCGCAGAACCAGTCTGCCCTTAAAGGGAATGTTCAGAGGCAGATTGGTAAATACACGGGCATTATTGGTGATTACCTCACCCACTTCACCGTTTCCTCTGGTGACCGCCTTTTGGAGCTGTCCCTGATTATAGGTCAGTACAATGGTAAGGCCGTCCAACTTCCAGGAAAGAAGGCCTTCCTTTCCCTTCAGCCAGTCTGCCAGTTCTTCCCTGTTCTTCGTCTTATCCAGGGAAAGCATGGGGCTTTCATGGGCTTCCTTGGGCAGTTCATCCAGGGCTTCATACCCTACTTTTACGGTAGGACTTCCCGCCAAAGTGGTTCCCGTTTTTTCTTCCAGCTCCACCAGTTCATCATAAAGCCTGTCATACTCAAAATTACTCATGATTTCCCGGTCTTTTGAATAATACTCCTTGGAGGCTTCATTTAAAACGACTATCAACTCTTTCATTCTGGTTAATGAATTCATACTTCCTCTCATTCTGCCGTTTCCGGCGGTGTTTTTATGACAAGGGTGGTCTTTCTTCTTTTTCTTTCCGGCTTTTCATCCTGCTTTTCTCCTCCACCCTTATCCCCAGTCGGTTATACAGCTTATGCAGCTCATCCCCATCCAGCTTTCGATATTCCCCCGGCTTCAGGTTGTCCAGTGTAATTCCGACTATTCTTATTCGTTTTAAAGACTTCACCTTATACCCTAAGGCTTCACACATCCTTCGTATCTGGCGGTTCAGGCCCTGGGTCAAAATAATGGAAAAAGTATACTTTCCCAGGGCCTTTACCTGGCAGGCCCTTGTGGTCTCATCCAACTCCTTTAGATAAACTCCGGCTGCCATTTTTTGTAAAAAATCCTCCGTAAGCTCCCTGTCCACCCTGACCACATATTCTTTCTCATGAAAATTAGCGGCCCGCATCAGCCGGTCAATAAGGCCCCCGTCATTGGTCATCAGAAGCAGGCCCTCCGATTCCCTGTCCAGCCTTCCTGCATAAGTCACTCTCAGAGGATAATTCAACTCCTCAATTACCGTCTTTTTCGCATGGACGTCTTTTTCTGTGCAGGTTACTCCCACCGGCTTATAATAAGCCAGTACATGTACCTTCTCCTGCAAGGCCACAGGCTTTCCTCTTAAGGTAACCCTATCCCCGGCCCCGACTCTGGCTCCGCTGTCCGCTGTTTTACCGTTTATTTTTACCAGACCTGCCTGAACCAGCCTATCCGCCTCCCTTCGGGAACAGATACCTGCCATAGCAAGATATTTATTGATTCTCGTCTCTTCCATCCTTCTACTTTCCGCTTTACTGCCTGAAAAAGGAGCATTGCGGCCACAACACTCCTTTACTCTTTCTATTCATTAAGGAAACGGTGATTTAATCAGCGGTTCCTTAGTTCCCCACTGAAACCATATGGGTTATCAGATAACGGTTATCCTGCAGCGGTTCAACCTCCATGCTGATATGGCAATAGGATGCCCCCAATTCATTCAATATATTATCCATATAGCCTGACCAGTGAAGATTGTTCTCATTGTTCTGCTGCCATTGGTTGAACAGTTCTTCCCCGCCGATGACATTCTGGAAGGTGTAATAGCCTGTACCTTTTTCGGCTATCTTCCAATTACAATCATCATAATAACTCCAAATATCCGTAATCACATCACCTTCCCCAAAACCGGTGTCTGAAAGCGCCCGCAGATGGGGATTCAACTGGAGCTTTCCTTCCTCATCCTCTGCAATCCGGTAGGTCGTTCCATTACAGGGCGGAAGATTCACGGATAAGCCCTTACGGATATGAGTCCTCTTATAATCTTCGTCGGTTTTGTTAAAATAATTATATTTGCCGTCATTACCTGTATCGTCCCAGGTCAAATCCACATTATAGTATTCATTTCCCAGTTTGACAATATTCCAGGCATGGCTCTCTCCCGCCGTTCCTCCGACAAAATAACAGGGGATTCCCATCTTAATCATGATATGCTGGAAGGCCCTGGCGTAACCTGCACACACCGACTGCCCGTTTACCAGGGCGCTGTAGGCGCTTTGATTATAGGCAGCGCTTTTATTGTAAACCGTCTTTTCCAGTAAAACATCGTGAACGTATTTTTCTTTCTCATAATCACTGGATAAGCTGCTGGCCGCAAGCAGAATGGTATCCGCTTCATTCTCAAATTTCTTCCAGTAGTCCACCTGCTTTTTAGCCATATCATTGTACTTCAATTCAATCTGGAGACAGATTCCGTTCTTATTGTACTTGCTTCCATAAGCGGTTTCTATCCAGAATAACTCCGGGTGGTCGTAGCACACAGCCGTAAAAATATTCAAAAGCTGGCTGGCATTCACCTCCTCTACCGGAGTAAAGGTGGTTTTTGCATCGTTTGCATTAGCATAAATCTGACGGTAAACATACTTTTCCCTCTGTCCCAGCATATGGAAATAGGGGTAATAGGTTGCATCAAACTCAAAATTCAGACCAAGATTACCATAATCTATCTTTTCCGTAATCTTCTTGGCTGCTTCTTCGTCCAGGGTTTCCCCCTGGTCCTTGATTTCCGTGAGAGCGGCCAGACTGGACACGGTCTCCGGAACCTTGATGCTCTTTTCCTCCGGTGCAACATAGCTGGTATTCACCTTAATGGCTGCCGCTTTTGCTTTTGCCTCTTCTTCCGCCAGGGCTGCCGCTTTATCCGCATATCGGTTATTCCAGTCTACGGTAACTCTGGTGCTGGCCGCATTGCCGTTTCCGGTACTGGAATAAGAGCTTTCCGGCTCGCTTGCTCCCTGCGTTGCCTGTGTCTCTGCCGGCTGTGCATCTGCCGCCGCCGTCTGTGTATCTCCAGCATTCATCTGAGAATCGGATGCAGGCTGCTCTGTGGTCTGAGGCGCCTCGGTTCCCCCGGTCGTATCTCTTCCGGAATATAAAAAGTTTCCGATGGCCTCGCTCATCCCCGGATTAAATGCGGATGCAACCACCAGCCCTCCAAACAAAATAAATAAAGCTGCAAGCGTAATAAGGATTCCTTTAACGATTTTCATAGGGTGCCCTTTCTCATCTGTACATAAATTTATTTTATCAAATATGTCTTTTTTAATAGAATACCAAATTATAGTAATTTCCTCAAGTCCACATCAAAAATATCCTTCAAATCTTTCTAAATTAAATCTCACATTGACTTCTGCCTGGATTAATACCTTTGCTGAAAAAAATCATATCAATTTTTCGCAGGTATTACAGGATTCCTTAACCGCTGTCTATCAGAAAACGTAGCAAGCGCAAGAAAACAGGCTGGGCTAAAATAAGCCCAGCCATCCAAATAAAAAGAGTAATTACCGCTCATTTAATTATCAGAATTGTTCAGGTATTGCAGTCTATTTTACCTCTTCTCACCCTTCTTTTTTCCCCGACTTAACCAATACAAAGGAAATCACCAGCGCAATGGCATAAAGAACGGTGGTAACATAAAGTACATTGGTGAAAGAGCCTGTAGTACTCACAATATAGGAACTGAGCTGATTTCCGGTAAGTCCTGCAAAAGCCCAGGCTGAAAGTGCCAGCCCATGAATCTGGCTGATGCTCTTCATGCCGAAGCAGTCGGACAGCAGTGTGGGAAGGTTACTGAATCCGCCGCCGTATCCCGCATTAATAATACATAAAAGAGCCACTGCCAGGAAAACAATCCCGTTATTTACCGAATCGGTGAAAATCGTAATCAGGGAAATGCCGATGGACAGAATGAAAATCAGCTTATAAATGGTATTCCTGTCCTTCAGCTTATCTGCCGCTGCGGAAAAGCAGATTCTTCCTCCCGCATTGAAAATAGCCGATAAGGAGGATACCAAACTGACCGTAGCCGCCGATACTCCCATTGTGGTCAGAATATCCTTTTCCTGTGCAATCAGCGCCAGGCCGCAGGTAATATTGATGTAAAACATAATCCAGATTCCAATAAAGGTAGGGTTCTTCAAAATCTCTCCCACCTTTGTGCCCGAAGCTCCCTGCGCTTCTACCCAGCCCTCCGGCTTCTTCAATAGAAGATGGCCTGCAAACATCATCAGAAAATACACTGCCGCAAGTATGTAAAACATCATCGTAATGCCCACGGAATCAATCAGGGCGGTCATAATGGGACTTGCAATAACCTTGGCAAGTCCGAAGCCCGCAACAGCCAGCCCCGTTGCCAGCCCTTTCTGCTCACTGAACCAGAGCATCAATGTTTTTACCGGAGAAAGGTAACCCAGGCCCAGTCCTATCCCCATAATTACGCCGTAGCACAAATAGATTCCCGCAAGAGACTTAAACTGTACCGCAAGTCCGGTTCCCGCAAAGCCTGCTACGAAGCACAAAGTGGCAATTAAGGATGATTTGTGAATATCTTTTTCTACGATATGCCCGGCAAAGGCAGCGGACATGCCCAGGAAAAAAATAGCAATACTGAAGGCCCACTCTACCTCGCCTTTACTGCGGCCTATGTACTCTGCAATATCACTCTTTACCAGCGACCAGCAATATACCGTACCAATACTGCAGTGCAGCAAAAGAGCCGGGATGGCAGCCCGTGTCCATTTGTTGTTAAGCGATTCGTTCATTTCTTCATTTCCTTCTTTCTTCGATTTTTTCCAAAATAGAGTTTAGAACTTTGACCCAGGATTGTCAAGATAATAACAAGGATTATTCCCCCTGTTTGAAAAGGCGGTTCCCGGTTTAAATTCCTGTTTTATCTGCCGGGTTTTCATCATATGATAGTTCAGATGAGTTAAGGGCCAAAAGGCATTTTGCATTGCTAATCTACGTTAGAGCAAATCACCTTTTATTGGGATGCAGACAAAATCCGGACATAAGTTTCAAAGTTTATTTTTATTTAATAATATTTAGGATTTTTTCTCATTAATTCTTGACTAATTTTGTC
>JBNMJJ010000192.1:0-5107 GCA_050873745.1 Lachnospiraceae bacterium
GCACCCCAGGTGGTGGGGGAAATTATCGCAGGTCTTTTAATCGGGCCTTCCGTGTTGGGACTGGTAAATCAAAGTGATTTTTTGGTTCAGGTGGCGGAAATCGGCGTTATTTTACTGATGTTTTCCGCAGGCTTGGAAACGAATTTAAAGGATTTGGTAAAAACCGGCCCGATAGCCTTTTTAATCGCCTGTGCGGGCGTATTTTTCCCGTTGGCAGGAGGAGCCCTTCTTTATATGGGCTTTTATGGGGCAGCGCCCTGGGGCTCTGAAAAATTTTATACCGCAATATTCATGGGCGTAATCATGACCGCTACCTCGGTCAGCATAACGGTACAGTCTTTGAAGGAAATGGGAAAGCTGAAAGGAAAGGTAGGAACTACCATTCTTAGTGCCGCAATTATTGATGATGTTATCGGCATTATCGTTTTAACCTTTGTGGTTGGCTTTAAATCTCCGGATTCCCATCCTGGCAGGGTGGTCTTAAATACTATTTTATTCTTTGTCTTTGCTTTGGTTGTAGGCTACATTTCCTACAAAATATTTAAGGCTATGGATGCCCGGTATCCCCATACAAGGCGTATTCCCATTGCCGGATTGGCTTATTGCTTCGCCTTAAGCTATATTGCGGAACAGTATTTTGGCATTGCAGATATTACCGGAGCCTATGTGGCGGGAATCATCCTTTGTTCCATCCGGGATTCTGAATATATAGCGGAAAAAATGGATGTTAATTCCTATATGATTTTCGGGCCTGTTTTCTTTGCCAGTATAGGCTTAAAAACCAGTATTGGAAATTTAACAGGGGAAATCATCCTTTTTTCCATAGCCTTCGTTCTTGTGGCCTTGATTTGTAAGATAGCAGGCTGCGGTTTGATGGCAAAATTATGCCGTTTTAGCTGGAAGGATTCTTTGAAAATCGGCGTAGGAATGATGACCAGAGGAGAGGTGGCTCTTATCGTTGCCCAAAAAGGGCTTTCCATCGGTTTGCTGTCTTCGGTCTACTTTACCTCTGTTATTTTTTTAATTATGGTATCTTCCATTATAACGCCGGTGATTTTAAAGCTGTTATATGCAAAGGATACAAACAAAACAGAAAGAGAAGAAGAGTAATAGAGGCTGTTTAATTCTTATTTATTTATTTTCATTTTTCTTCCCATTTCTTTACTGGTATGGTTTTTCTTAAATCATAGGGGAAAAGACGAGGCTGCCCAGGTTTTTCTGGTGGCCATGTCTTTATGGTTTTATGCTTATTTTAATTATTCTTATATCTGGATTATTCTGGCAAGCTGCTGCTTTAATTTCGGCTGCAGCCTGCTGATAGAAAAATTTCCCCTCCAAAAGAAACAGAGTGGGTTTTTGGGGATTATTGGTAATCTGGGTATTCTGTTCTATTATAAATATTTTGATTTCTTCATCGAAAACATTAATTTTCTCTTCCATAAGGATATTCCTCTTTTTCATATTTTGTTGCCTTTGGGGATTAGTTTTTTTACCTTCCAGCAGTTGTCCTATGTGATTGACCGGATGAAGGGGGAGGCTGTCCACTATGGATTACTGGATTACCTGTCCTTCGTTACTTTTTTCCCTCAGCTAATTGCAGGCCCCATCGTTTTACACACAGAGCTGATTCCTCAGTTTCAGAATAAAGAAAAAAGAAAATTTAATGTGGATAATTTTACTGACGGCTGCGTCCAGGCCATTATGGGTCTGGGAAAAAAGGTATTGATTGCCGATACCCTGGGTCTGGTGGTAAACAACGCCTATGACTATCGTTATTATATGACCACCTGGTCCGTTATCGTCTTTATTCTGGCCTACGCCTTTGAGCTTTATTTTGATTTCAGCGGTTATTGTGATATTGCTATGGGCATAGGAAAAATGTTTAATTTTGATATACCTGCTAATTTCAGGTCCCCTTACCGTTCCCATTCCATTAAGGAATTTTGGAACAGATGGCATATGACCCTGTCCCGGTTTTTCATTACCTATGTCTATATTCCCTTAGGAGGAAGCCGAAAGGGAAAAAGAAGGCAGATGGTAAATATTATCATTGTCTTTCTTTTAAGCGGGCTGTGGCATGGAGCAAGCTGGAATTATGTTATGTGGGGATTTTTGAACGGTCTGGGAGTGATAGTAAGTAGTCTTGGAAAGAAGCCTTCCAGGCATAAATTTTTAAACTGGCTGGGAACCTTCTCCTATTTTCTCTTCACCCTGATTTTTTTCAGATGTGAAAGCATGAAGGATGTGGGCATTATTCTGAAAGGATTGTCTAATCCGGTGGGAGTTAAATTCATCTATGATATGGCCCAAAATATGAATATTCCTGAATTATATTTATTTAAACAGGCATCGGAGATGTTCTTCCCCGGGTATCAGGGCTTCGTTTATCTGGCAGCCTTTATCCTGCTGATGATTATCTGTATTTTTCTTCTCAGAGGAAAAAGTCCGGAAGAAATCGTCATAGAGGGAAAATACAGTACGAAAATGGCGGTTATGCTGGCGGTTATTTTCATCTGGTCAGTCATTTCCCTGTCCGGAGTAAGCACCTTTTTATATTTTAACTTTTAACGGGAACCTGAAATGAAGAGAGAATTTTTAAAAAAATTAGGAATATGTATATTGGCTCTGGCAATATTGCAGGCAGGACTGGTGATTTTTTTCGACCCCTTTTTCCACTATCATAAGCCAATCGGCCCTTTGAAGGCAGTTCTCACCCAGGAGGAATATCAGGTAATTGGAACGCTGCGTAATTTTGACTATAACGCTCTGATAGCAGGTTCCTCCATGGCGGAAAATTATCATAATGACAGTTTCAGTAATGCTTTTGACTGTATAGCCATTAAAGCCGTTAAACCGGGAGCAAATACGGCGGATTTGGTATATTTATTGGAAAAAGCCTTTGAATACCGGGAAGTGAAAAAAATATTTTATACCCTGGATATTTCCGCCCTCACCTCTCCCCGGAGAGAAAATTTTGTGGGGGAGCAAATCCCCACATATTTATACAATGAAAATCCCTTTGATGATGTTCAATATCTGTTTAATAAGGATATTTTATTCAAAGAAATTCCCTATATGGCGGCAACCTCCCTGCTTACCGGTTATGATGAAGGAAATTCTTTTAATTGGGCGCAGTATAAGGATTTTTCCATTATGTATTATGAGCCTACGAAAGAAAGCCAGCCCATGCAGACCCGGGATGAATATGGGGAAAATGTGGATTACAATGTAGATTTACTAGCGGACCTGGTGAAAACTCACCCGGAAACGGAATTTATCTTCATTGTGCCTCCTTATTCCAGCCTATGGTGGTATGAAGCCCGGGTGAAAGGGGAACTGGAGGCGGATTTTTATGCTCTGAAACAAGCCTTCGAGGGTTTGCTCACCCTGGATAATGTATCCATACACTATTTTCAGCATATAGAAGAAATCACGGCCAATCTGGATATGTTTATGGATTTGGTTCATTTTCACCCGGATGTAAATGAGTATATTGTAAAGGCTCTGCAAACCGGTGAACATAAGGTTACGGCAGAAAATAAGGATGAACTTTTGCGGGAAATGAGCCTGCTGGCTGAAAAATGCGCTGATATTTATGCAGATGAATATTTTAAAACACTGGAAGAATGAAAGGATTTGCAATGGATTTTAACAGAGAAAGAAGAAAGAGAAGGAAACAAAAGCAGGCATTGATTTATGGGATATTTTTGATGATTATCCTGATTTGCATAGGAAGCAGTGCATTTTTATTTTTCTCTTACAAGCAGGAAAAACAGAAAGCGGTAACTGCCATGCAGCAGATAGAAGAGCTGGAAAAAAAGGAGGAAGTGGAGGATAACAGAGATGACCTTTACACTCAGTCTCAGCTTGAGGAAAGAATCAATGAGGAAGTAAGCAGGGAAAAACAGGAAATGCTGGATACCATGCAGACCATGATGGAAAACGGAGACGGGCCTCTTTCCCTGCTGCAGTATTTTTATCCTGAGGATGTGGTGGTTTCCGGGAATGGAAGATATTACTTCTTTCCCATTCTGGATTCTCTGGAGAAAAACAATTTTGTCCTGGAAAATTTTTCTTATCCCGTAAAAAATGAAGAGACTAATGAATGGGAAGGTGAGGCCGCATACAAAACGGAGGAAGGAATCTCTGCCAAAAAGGGTATTGATGTATCTACCTTCCAGGGAAATATTGACTGGGAAAAGGTTAAAAATGACGGCATTGAATACACCATTATCCGTCTGGGCTTTCGAGGCTATGAAAGCGGAAAAATCGTTCTGGACAGCAAATATGAACAGAATATAGAAGGGGCGCTGGCAGCAGGACTGGACACCGGGGTATACTTTTTTACAGAAGCTCTGACGGAGGCGGAGGCCATCGAAGAAGCAGACTTTGTGCTTGAAAATCTGGAAGGTTACAAAATCAATATGCCGGTGGTCATTGATGTGGAGGAATCGGCGGCTCCTGATAAAACCAGAACCAAAGATTTGACCGCTGAGCAGAGAACCAAAAATGTTATTGCCTTCTGTAACCGGATTAAGGATGCAGGCTATGAGGTAATGATTTACGGCAATTTGAAGAGCTTTATGCTGATGATGGATATTGAACAGCTTGAGGGCTATGATAAGTGGTTTGCCTATTACCGCTATCCTTTCCATTTTCCTTATAAAATCAAGATGTGGCAGTATGCTTCCTGGGAAAAAATAGAGGGAATCAAGGGTGGAACGGATGTAAATTTAATGTTCTATTGAGAAAGAGAATGAGAGGAAAAATGAGAGCGATAGAAGTAAGCAAAGTTACCGAAGCAATTAAGGAAATGTGCATAGAAGCAAATCACTACCTCACGGCGGATATGAAAGAAGCGCTTCAGACTGCCCTTAAGAAGGAGGCTTCGCCCCTTGGAAAGCAGGTGTTAAACCAGCTTCAGGAAAATCTGGACATTGCGGGACAGGATAAAATTCCTATTTGTCAGGATACAGGAATGGCCGTGGTTTTTCTGGAAATCGGGCAGCAGGTCCATTTTACTGAGGGAGAATTGGAGGAGGCAGTCCATGAAGGGGTCAGACAGGGATATGTGGAAGGTTTTTTGAGAAAGTCTGTTGTAAAAGAC
>JBNMJJ010000193.1:0-5089 GCA_050873745.1 Lachnospiraceae bacterium
ATGCAACAATCTTTGACAGACAGACAGACAGACAGACAGACAGACAGACAGACAGACAGACAGACAGACAGACAGACAGACAGACAGACAGACAGACAGACAGACAGACAGACAGACAGACAGACTAATTTATAGCTTTTATATTCAACCTGCTATTGCAAGGAAGTGTGCATAGGAGGTTGAACAATGAATTTTAAAACATCTGAAGGCTTGGCAGAAGGGCAGAAGAGGAAGAAACTTTTAATAACTGCATCAACATTTCCCAGATGGGAAGGGGATACAGAGCCAAGATTCGTTTTGGATTATGCGAAAGCAATGCTGCAATATTATGATGTTACAGTTCTTGTGCCTGCGGCCAGGGGAGCTAAAGATGAGGAGATTCTTGAAGGCGTTAATGTAATTCGTTATCACTACTTTCCGATTCATAAATGGGAAACATTGTGTTATCCGGGAGCCATTGTTCCGAGAATCAGAGAAAAGAAGGTGCGGATATTGCTGGTTCCCTTTTTGTTTTTGGCATTATATATTCATTTATTTAAAATATTGCCGGAATTTGATATTGTCCATGCACATTGGCTGATTCCACAGGGAATTGTGCAGTCTTTTTTTAGAAAACCGTATATTGTTACCGGACATGGCGGGGATGTGACATCTTTAAATAGAGGAATATTAAAATTATTAAAAGTCAGATGCTTAAAAAAGGCGAAAACAGTAGCGGTAGTCTCAAACCATTTAAAAAACAGAGTGCAGGAAATTGCCCCGGAAATTGAACCTGTTGTAATTTCAATGGGGGTAGATACTTCTAAGTTTGGCGGGCAATATTGTGTACCTGATTATTTTGGCCAAGGAAATAAGAAGGTTGTCCTGTTTGTGGGCAGACTGGTTGAAATAAAAGGTGTTGCTTATTTGATTGAAGCGATGAAAGAGATTGATGCGGTGCTGGTAATTGTAGGAGATGGCCCGCTTAGGAAGCAGTTGGAAGAACAGGCAGCAGAAATACAGGATAAAGTAAGGTTTCTGGGGGCAAAAACCCATAGAGAGCTGAATATAATTTATGCTTCGGCGGATATATTTGTGGCTCCGTCCATTACAACGGAAGACGGAGGACAGGAAGGGTTTGGGTTGGTAATGCTGGAGGCCATGGCATCAGGCTTACCGGTAGTTGCAAGTAATTCGGGAGGAATTTCCCAGCTTATTCATCATGAAACAAACGGACTATTATGCGAAGAGAAGAATGTAGAACAGTTGGTCAGCAATATTTGCAGTTTGCTGGATGATGCTGAACACTATAAAAAAATAGTTGCCGGCGGCGCTGCGGCGGTTCAAAAATATGATTATGTTGAGATTGCTAAAGCGTATAATGAAATATGCCAGATATGAGGATAAGATATGATTGATTGTATTAAGCGGTTTGCTGTTAAAAATAAAGTAACGTATATGTTAATATATATTTGTTATTTATTTTATGGAATGTTCATCACTTTATTTTTTCTGTGCATGAGAATTTTTCCTGTAGATAAGAAAAAGATTGTGTTTGCCTCTTCAAAGGGAAGACGTTATGGAGATAATCCAATGGATATTTCGGATGAATTATTAAACCGCAGGAAGGATTATAAACTGGTATGGCTGTTAAATAAAAATGTTGAAGAAGAAATTCCGGAGGGAATAGAACGTGTAGACTATACGTTGAAAAATATTATTTATGAACTGGTAACCGCAAAAGTTTGGGTGGATTCCAACATGAAGGAATCCGGATTTTTAAAGAGAAAAAATCAGCTCTATATTCAAACCTGGCATGGAAGCTACGGTTTAAAGAAGATAGCGGGGGATTTGGGCAATAAACTTCCTCTTATTGATAGAAGAGCTTATAAGTATAATGCAAAAAGAACCGACCTTATGGTTTCCAACAGTAAAAGAACAACGGAAATATACAGAAATGCTTTTTGGTATTCCGGAGAGGTTCTGGAGTACGGAAGTCCAAGAAATGATATTTTTTTCAAGAAAATAGAAAATATCAGGAGTAAGGTTGACAAAGCTCTGGGGACAACAGGAAAGCAAATCGTTTTATATGCTCCAACCTTTAGAAATGATTACAGAACGGATGATCTTAAACTGGATTATGAGAGATTACTTAAGTCTTTGAATGACGCATTTGATGGGGAATGGGTAGTTCTTGTACGGCTGCATCCTAATAATATAGCTGATGCAGAGGGATTCATTCAGTATACGGATAAAATCATTAATGCGACTAATTATAGTATAATGCAGGAGCTGCTCGTGGCAGCAGATGTGTTGATTACAGACTATTCAAGCTGTATGTTTGATTTTGTAACGACGGGGAAAAAATGTTTTATATATGCTTCTGATTTAGAACGCTATAACCATGAGCGGGGTAACTATTTCAGAATGGACGAATTGCCCTTTCCTCTGGCACAGAACAATTATGAGCTGGAGAAAAATATAAAGAATTTTAATCAGGATGAGTATGCGGTAGAATTAGAAAAGCTATTTAACCTTGTGGGTTTGAATGAAACAGGACATGCCAGCGAGAAAGTGGCGGATTATATAGAAATGTGGATGGATGAGAAATAGTCATTATGAACATTGCAGTTATTTTTGCGGGCGGAAGCGGTCAGCGGATGCGGACAAAGGATATACCGAAACAGTTTTTGGAAATGCACAGAAAGCCAATCATTATTTATACGCTTGAATTGTTTGAAAGAAATTCGGAGATAGATGCGATTGTAATTGCGTGTATTGAGGAATGGATAGATTATCTGTCTGAGCTGTTGTACAAATACCGGATTGAGAAGGTGAAAAAGATTGTTCCGGGAGGAAATACCGGGCAGATGTCCATTTTCCGAGGACTTGAGGCAGCAAAAGAGGTTAGTAAAGGACAGGAGGCCGTCGTGCTTATTCATGACGGGGTGCGGCCCCTGATTACCGATAAGGTGATAAGTGATAATATTGCAAGTGTCAGGAAACATGGTTCTGCCATTACAACCAGTACCGTCCAGGAAACGATTTTAGTGGTCAATGATGATGAGTCCATTGATTATGTACCTGACCGGAATCACTCCAGGGTGGCCAAGGCTCCCCAGAGTTTTTGGCTGGATGAGATTCTGGAAGCCCATAATAAGGCGCAAAGAGAAGGAATAACGGATTATATCGATTCCTGTACATTAATGAAGCATTATGGGCACAGCCTCTTTTTAGTGGATGGGCCTGGTGAAAATATTAAGATAACAACACCGAATGATTTTTTTGTTATGAGGGCATTTCTGGATGCACAGGAAAATCAGCAGTTGTTTTTGGGAGAATAATATTATGTGGCTCAGTAATGAGATATTTAGAGAGGATTTGGAACATCTGATTAGTCTCGATTTCATAGAATGGGACAAATTCAGAGGGAAAACCATTTTCATAACCGGAGCTACGGGAGTAATCGGTTTTAACCTGATTAGCGGGTTGGTTTATGCGGATATGAAGAAAGCTCTCGGCTTAAAAATACTGGCATTTGTGCGCTCTATTGACAGGGCAAAACGGAAATATGCAGAGCATTTAAAGGATAGTGGAAGTCTGGAGTTTCTTGAAGGGGATGTAATTAATTTGCCGGAAATTGAAGGGAACGTTGATTACATTATACATGCCGCAAGTCCCACAGCCAGTAATTTTTTTATTGAGAATCCTGTGGAGACAATAAAGACTGCTGTGATAGGAACCGATAATATATTAGATTTAGCCAGAAAGAAAAAGGTTCAAGGCGTTGTCTACACCTCCTCAATGGAAGTTTACGGGGCGCCGAAAACAGAGGATGTTTTGTCCGAAGAGGATTTGGGATATATGAATCCGCTTCTGGTGAGAAATTGTTATCCGGAAAGCAAAAGGCAATGTGAAGCGTTATGCGCTGCTTATGCCAGCGAATATCATGTTCCTGCTATGATTGTTCGGCTTGCACAGACATTTGGTGCCGGAATAGAGGAGTCAGACAGCAGGGTCTTCGCTGAGTTCGCCCGCTGTGCTGCTCAGAACAAAGATATTGTTTTACTCACCGATGGCTCCAGTAAAAGATGCTATTTATACACCATGGATGCCGTCTCCGCAATATGTTCCATTCTCCTTTGTGGCTCTCCCGGTACCGCCTACAATGCGGCCAATCCCCATACCTACTGTTCCGTTTTGGATATGGCTTGGGTAGTGGCTGAACAGATTGCGGATGGGCGGATTAAAGTTAAATTGTCAGAAAACAAGGAGAAAAGTAAGAAATTTCCCCCCCCTCACTTCTATCATTTGGCTATCGACAGAATTACCAGTCTGGGATGGCAGCCTCACAGAGGGCTGATAGAAATGTACCACAGAATGATGGGAGCATACATTAATCATGAAACGTAATAAGAAATGTCTGGTCTTACTCAATGCCAGATGGGATATTGATAGATACTTTATTGAACATGTAGATATAGAGCAGGTAAAAGTAGCGCCAATATATAAATTATACAAGAAAGATTTTAAGTATAAGGTTGCTGTTTTATGGATGGAGAAATGCAGGCTGCCTTTTGAATCTCTATGGTACGAGGATTGGAAGAAGGAAATAGAGAACTATGATACCGTTATCATCAATGCCTTGAATTTGAGTTGGAAGATTCTTTCTTTTATCCATTACAAGAATCCTCATGCCAGATTGATTGTTTGGTACTGGGATACGGTAAATGATAAAAACAGGCTTCCAGATAAATACAAACCCCTTTGTGAAGTCTGGTCCTTTGATGAAAAGGACTGCTCATATTATGGGTTTAAAAAGAATACTCAGTTTTATTATCCTTTGCCCGTTTCCCATACGCCTGTTCTTTATGATGCTATGTTCGTTGGGCAGGATAAAGGCAGAGCTAAGCAGCTTCAACAGATTTGCACCTTCCTTCAACAATGTGGCCTCACGGTTTATTCCTATGTCCAACGCTACAAAAAAGGTAAAGTACACCCCGAACACCCTGTTCGAATGCCTCTCCCCTATAAAAACGTTGTTTCTCTGGTCGCTCACTCCAGATGTATTATTGACATTCCCAAACAGGGACAGGCTGGCTTGACTATG
>JBNMJJ010000194.1:0-5081 GCA_050873745.1 Lachnospiraceae bacterium
GCATAACAGCAGGCGTGGTCATGTGCATCCTGGCGGTTATCCCTTTGATTTTATCTTCCTTTACCGAGTCGGAAATGGTCATGATTTCTACCTTCATTTTTCTGCTAATCATCGTTTCCCTTGCGGTGCCTCTTTTCATTACTGCCGGAATGACCAGCGGGGCTTACACTGCGCTTTTGCAGTTGGAAGATTATCAGAAGGAAACAAAAAAAATTAAAGAAATGATTTCCAGCAGCTATTGGGGGATTGTCGTTGCCCTCTACCTGGCGGTCAGCTTTATCACCGGAAGCTGGCATACTACCTGGATTATCTGGCCCATTGCCGGAATAATCTTTGCCGTCATCATCAACACTTTACAAAGCATCCAAAAATACAGGAAGAAATCCCTGTAAGACATTCGGATATAGAATCAATGAACTTTTCCAGTAAGACAAAAAAGGTGTTTCCGAAATTTTCCCGGAAACACCTTTTTTTATCGTTATTAATATTCTTCTTCCTCACCGTGGTCATGAAGCTCATCAATATCCTCTACCGGAGGCTTCAGTCCTTCAATAGTGATGCCGTTCTTCTGCGCATAATCCCAAAGTGCTGCATGAATTGCTTCTTCTGCTAAAAGGGAACAGTGAACCTTAACCGGAGGAAGTCCGTCCAATGCCTCACAAACCGCTTTATTGGTTACCTCTAAAGCCTCCTGTACGGATTTTCCCTTTACCAGCTCTGTTGCCATACTGCTGGTAGCCACTGCCGCACCGCAGCCGAAAGTCTTGAACTTAACGTCCTGAATAATCCCGTTATCATCAACATCCAGATATATTCTCATAATATCGCCGCATTTGGCATTGCCTACGGTTCCTACTCCGTCAGCGTTCTCTATTTCTCCCATATTTCTGGGATTGGTAAAATGGTCCATAACCTTTTCTGTATACATATTCTTTTCCTCCTTCTGGAGATTCAGTATTTTATCTGAATCTTCCTTACATACATACTTACCTGTTTATTGGTTTACTTACTCACTTCTTCTTACTTATTTACTTCTTCCTTACAGCCCACATTCTTACTTCTGCCCTTTTACAAAATCTTCGTACAGAGGGGACATATCTCTTAACCGTTTAACGATTCCCTTTAGGGTATCTACCGTATAATCCAGTTCTTCCCTGGTGGTTTCCTCAGACAGAGTCAGCCTCAGTGAGCCGTGGGCAATCTCATGAGGAAGGCCGATAGCCATCAGCACATGGGAAGGGTCCAGTGAACCGGAGGTACAGGCAGACCCGCTGCTTCCGCAGATACCGGCCTGGTCCAGCATAATTAACAGTGACTCTCCTTCAATAAAGGAAAAAGAGAAATTGGCATTATTAGGCAGTCTGTCGGTTCTGTGTCCGTTTAATTTGGTGTGAGGCACCTCTGCCAGCACCTTTTCAATCAGATAATCCCGTAAACCGGACACCTTTTTCGACACTTCTTCCATGTTTGCCAAAGCTAACTCCGTAGCCTTACCCATGCCTACGATACCGGGTACATTGTGGGTTCCCGCTCTTCTTCTTCTTTCCTGGGCTCCGCCGTGGAGAAAGGCTCCGATTTTCACGCCCCGGCGGATATACATTACACCTACGCCCTTAGGCCCATGAATCTTGTGACCGCTGGCACTGAGCATATCGATGTTCATCTCATCCACATTCAAGGGAATATGTCCAAACGCCTGTACCGCATCGGTATGGAAAAGTACCTTATGCTCTTTGGCAATGGCGCCGATTTCTTTGATGGGCTGAATGGTGCCGATTTCGTTGTTGGCTGCCATAATGGAAATCAAAATGGTGTCCGGACGAATAGCTGCTTTCAGCTCATCCAGTTTAACCACTCCGTCCTCATCCACGCCTACATAGGTAACCTCAAATCCCCTTTTTTCCAGGTATTCACAGGTATGCAAAACAGCATGATGCTCAATGGCGGAAGTAATAATATGCTTTCCCTTCTTCTCATTGGCCTCTGCTGTGGCAACCAATGCCCAGTTGTCCGACTCGGAACCGCCTCCGGTAAAATAAATCTCCTCCGTCTTAGCTCCAATCGCCTCTGCAATCACCTTTCTGGCCTGGTCTACCGCCTGCTCCGCCTTTCCTGCAAAGCTGTAAAAAGCAGAAGGATTACCATAGTTATCTCCTAAATAAGGCAGCATGGCCTGAACGGCTTCCGGCGCCGGTTTAGTGGTTGCTGCATTATCCAAATAAATTAATTTACTCATCTTTTCCTCTCATTCCGCTGTTATTCTTATTTTCCGAAAAAACAGCCTTTTTTCTATTATGCAAAACAATACAAAACACAATTCATTTAATTCCTACGGGATTAGTATAGATTCAATTCTACCCATTCGTCAAGAGGTATTTTTATCTGTTTACCATGTTTGTAAGAAAATACAAAAAATCCCTCCTTAAGTTTACCACTTTTATTCAAAAAAGAACAGAGCCAACCATCCTGCCGATAGTTCGCTCTGTATCTTTTTTACCCTCTGCTGTGAACCTTAGAACTTCTCTTCACACTGCTAACTGCGAATATCAAAATTCTGCCCCACCTGCTTTTCCGCCTCCGTCCGGACGCTGTCACTCATCCACTGATAGTAGAGGCTTTGTACCTGTTTGACTAAATCCTCTGCGGAAGATGCAGTAATCGTGGTAGTATCCTCCCACTCCTCAGCCTTGATTTGCTCCTCTTCCCGGGATGCCTTTCGCTTCTCTTCCCGGGCTTCACTGGCCTCTTTTCTCTGAGCCTTCTTTTCTGCCGCCTTTTTCGCTTCTTTCTTTTCTTCCCGCCTTTCGGCAATTCGTTCCCTCTGCTGGGCAAAGGATTTATCCATTACCGCAAAGAAGGAAGCCCGGTTGTCCTTAACCTGCATACCAAAGGCTTTTACTCCCTGGGCAGCGGGGCCCATCTGATTTTTCAGTTGGTTTAGCTGGCTGGCTCCGTTTGTGATAATAGCTTCATATTTCTGGCGATAAGCCTCGTCTGTAGCCATTCGTTCAATCTTTTCCTCATCAATGAGCACCACCATCTTATTGGGGTTGGCATACCTGTCGGCCTGAGCCTTGGCAGCCTCCTTCATGTCCTTGCTGACCAGAATAAAATCCATATTGCCGAACTTACCCTTCAGCTTTTTATAATACTCCGCAGCCTTTTCACTGAGTTGGGGCTCCCCAATGGTCTTTCCGTAATTGCCCTTTGCCTTTGCCGTTTCCTTTGTTTCTTTGGTTTTCTGCGTCTGTGTAGTGTCGTAAGCGCTGTTGATGGCACTCATTTCCACTGATGAAATTGCTCCCATGGTTCCCTCCTTATTCTCCTTGCAAATCCATTTGCAGCACTAGGTTATCCCTGCTTTCAGAGGGGCCAAAACGCCGCCCCAAAAGCCTTATTTACTTAATTTATATATCGGAAATCCCTGGAAAAACTTTATCTTTTTACTACATCTGCCTTTTCTACAAAAAAACGCTAAACAAAAGTTTGGCCAATTCCTTATCCGGAGAAAAAACTCCAGCCAGCTAACGATTAACGGCAATAATCTGCTCCACCCCTTTTTCCTTCCCCAGCCCCAGGCATTTCATCCCCTCTTCCACTACCCGTTGAAACTTCTCGCTGGAAAGGCAAATCTGCACTCCGCCGCTGTATTCCACAATACAATCCTTTACCAAAAAATTATCCTGGCTGCAAATCCGGTAAATATTCTTTCTTTTAATAGCCCCCACCTCTTCCAGAGTGTTAATCATACGATAGGTGGTTGCAATGCCGATTTTTGGCATTTTTTTATGCACCTGAAAATAAATCTCTTTACAGCAGCTACAGTCACTTTCCAGAATCACGTCCAAAAGGGCCATTCTCTGCCGGGTAATCCGATAGCCTCCCTGACGGAGTCTTTCCAAAATCTCACTCTTTTCCATGGAGGAAGGACCGTAGGCAGTATTCTGTTCTTCCGCAGTAGGCATATGCTCTTTGCTCATATCCTGTTTTCTTTCTACTCTGCCAGCAGCTCTGTTTCCAAATCCTGGAGCATTAAATCCAGGGCAGTTACTCCACCTTCAGCGGTGTACCATACAGCAGGATGAGCCAGATAAATAATATTTCCATTCTTATAAACATCGGTTCCCATGACCAGCTCGTTTTCCAAAATCTCCTGAGCCAGCTTTGCTCCCTCTGTCTGAATAGCTGCGTCCCGGTCCAAAACAAAGATGTACTGAGGGTCTTTTTCCACGATATATTCGAAAGACGCCTCATTGCCGTGTGTAGAGGTTGCCACTTCTTCCGCTACACCCACATTCGTAAAGCCGATTTCTCCTCCGATAATGGAGCAGCGTCCATCATTTCCCACCACATTGAAGCTGCCGCTGGTACATAAGCCAACAATCGCTTCCTTACCTTTTGCAAAGGCGGCCAGCGCGGCAATTCTTTCATCAAAGCCTGTCAGTTTTTCTTCCATCTGCTCTTCCATACCGAAAAGAGAAGCAATGATACGGGCATTCTGCTTTGTCCCTTCTACCACGCCAACTTCTGTATCCATGCCAAGGTAGATAACGGGCGCAATCTCGCTTAAAGCATCATAGGATTTACTCAGACGTCCGCCGATAAAAATCACATCCGGCTCACAGGCCATCACCGCTTCCAAATCTGCCTCTTTGATGGTTCCCAGATTGGCAATCGTATCACTGGGAGCATATGCCTGTAAATACTCCAAAGAAGTTTTTGCGCTGCCCACTACTCTGTCCCCTAAGCCAAGGGTGTCCAGAATGTCCAAAGAAGCCATATCCAGAATGGCGATTCTCTGGGGATTATAAGGAACCTCAAGTTCAACCGGCTCCTGATTCTGGTTAAGGGTGGTGATAGTAACGGTCTGGGGCGCTTCTGCATTTCCCTCAGGGGCTGAGTCTGTGGCATTTTGGGATGCTTCTGTACTTACTGCTCCCTCTCCGGTGGTATTCACGTCAGTTGCTGTTGCTTGTGTTTGTGCCTTGCTGCTGCAGCCCACAACCACAAGGCTGCATGCAATAGCAAATACTAATGCTGAAAATTTTCTCATTTTCTCCTCCTTTATCTCTGAAAAAATA
>JBNMJJ010000195.1:0-5053 GCA_050873745.1 Lachnospiraceae bacterium
CCGGTATGCCGGGGATACCCTGGAGCGGATTTGTTTTGCCAGCGGCCAGTACCTGGCTCTGAGCTGGCAGGGAGGGAAACTGACCTGCCTGGAGGACTGCCTGGGCCGTAAGGTAAGCTACCGCTATGAAGGGGATTTCCTGGTGCAGGTAAAGCTGGTCAACGGAGGGGAAGAAAGCTACCGCTATGACCACCAGGGGCGGGTGGCGGAAATCACCGATGCCAACGGGGTGACCTATGTCCATAATGAATATGACCACAAGCACAGGGTCATCCGCCAGAAGCTGTCTACGGGGCAGGAGTATGCCCTCTTTTATGAGGAGGATAACCGCACCAATACCTATCTGGAGGTGGAAAAGCAGAATGCCCTGCGCTATCGCTATAACCGCAAAGGCCAGCTGATTCGTACCGAGTATGGGGATGGAAGCGTTTTGGAGCAGGGCTATGACCAGTGGGAGAATAAGGTCTGGGAAAAGAACCGTCTGGGGCATGAGCGGCACTGGCGCTTTGACGCCTTTGGCCGACTGCTGGAGGAAAAGCAGCCGGAGGGCCTGGTGCAGAGCTTTCTTTATGATGAAGGGGGAAACTGCGTAAAGAAATGGGATAATGCAGGGCGGTGCAGCTGGTATGCCTATGACCCTCAGGGGAACCTGTTAAAGGAGGAGCAAAAGCTGGATGCCTCCCATAGCCGTCAGGTGCGTTACGCATACGACCGCTATGGCAGGGTAACGGCTTTTTGGGATGGAAACGGGAACCGGGAAAGCTACGAATATGAAGAACCCTTTTTTGCCGCCACCTGCTGGATGACGGCAGAAGGAAACATCAGCCACTATGAACTGGATAAGGCGGGCCGTGTGGTGGCGGCAAGGGATTCGGAGGGATGCAGCACCTATGCCTACAATCACTATGACCTGCTGTGCCGGGAAACGGACCCCCTGGGCCATACCACCAAATATTATTATGACGGGGTGCTGGATTTGGTGAAGGTGGTACGCCCCAATGAGGCAGAAGGAAAGGGAGGTATAGAGAGGGGAGAAACCTTTTTGTATGACGCCTTTCATCATCTCTTGCGGCGCACCGATGAAACGGGGGCCGTTTTTGCCACCCTAAGGGACGGGGAAGGAAACCTCTTAAAGGAGATTCATCCCAATGCTTATGAGGAGCAGAAAAAGGAAGGGGAAGGCATCCGGTATGTGTACGATGGGGATAACCGTCCCTGGCTGGTCTGCTTTCCCGAAGGAGGAAAGGAAAGACGCTGGTACGACGGGGAAGGAAACCTTCTTAAGGTGAGCCGACCGGAGCAGTATGATGCCCATGCGGATTCCGGGAAGGGATATGCCTATGCCTATGACGCCATGAACCGGCTGGTCCAGGTGACGGGACCGGAGGGAGGAGTGAAAAAGCGCTTCGTCTATGACCTGCAGGGAAACCGGATTAAGGAAATCGACGCCAAAGGGATGGCCACCGGGGAAAGGGATGGGGAACGGATTGGCACCCTGTATACCTATAACTACGTGGGCTGGCTGCTGGAGAAGCGGACCCCGGTAAGGGTAGAAGAAGGAGAGGCTTTTTACCAGCTAATCTGCTTTGCCTATGACCTTTGGGGCAACCGGATAGAGGAAAAACGGTATCTGGAGGAGCAGGATAAAGAGAGCGCCAGGGGAAGGGTGCTGACCATCCACTATACCTATGACCGGGATAACCGTCTGGTGGGGGTAAAGGATTCCACGGGGGCGGAAATCCTCTACCGGTATGATGCCAAAAACCGGCGGATTTTCGAAAGCCGTAAGGTGAATGAAGAAAGCCGGCAGATTTTCCAGTATGGATATGATGCGGGAGGACGGCTGATCCAGGTCATCCAGGGAGCGGACAAGGAGGGCTGTGGAAAGAGCCGGGCAGCGGTGAACTACGAGTACGATAAAAACGGCAACCTGACGGGCATCCATCTGCCCACCGGGGCCCAAATCCAAAGAGAGTACGATGGGGCAGACCGGCTGATTAGAGAGGTCCATCTGGACCGGGCCGGAGGCATCCATAACGAAACCCGGTTTGCCTACGACAAAGGGGGCAACCTGATTGGTGTCCGGGACAACCAGGGCAGGGAGACTAAGATAGAGTACGACCTGCTGAACCGGGAGGTCAGGCGGACCCAAAAGGACGGGGGAGTTACCCGGCTGTTCTATAACCGGAATAACCAGCTAGTAAAAGTCATCCGGCCCAAGGCCTATGCCCGGAAGGGAGAGGAAGGGGAAGGCATAGAATACACCTATGATGAGGAGGACCGAATCCGGACCATCCTTGGCCCCGACGGCGCTGTGCTGGAGCATAACCTTTATGACGGGGCAGGGCAGCTGATTCAGACCAGAGACGGCCAGGGCAACGGGGTAAGCTATACTTACGACTTTGGGGGAAGAAGAATCCGGACGGCCACCACCGGCCAGGCCAGCCAGGGTTATGGCTATGACCCCCTGGGGCGCATCACCTGTGTGGTGGACGGGGAGGGCAATGAGACCCGCTATGATCTGGATGGCTGGGGCAGAATCGTGGCCATCCAGCAGGCCGACGGCAGCCAGGAGCATTACGGCTATGATTATGCAGGGAACCGGATTTGGGCCAGAGACGGAGAAGGGCATACCACCTGCTGGCAGTATAATGCCCAGAACCGGCTGTCCGTCATGACGGACCCGGAGGGAAGGCAGGAAACCTATGCCTATGACGAAGCGGGAAGGCTTTGCCGCAAAAGGGACCGAAAGGGAGGGGAAACCTGCTACACCTACAACCTGTATGGAAGCCTCTTAAGCCGCCGGGCAGGGGAGGAGGTGGAAAGCTACCGGTATACCCCGGAAGGGTTATTGGCCGCAGCCATTGGCGGAGGAATGCACTACCAGTACAGCTATGATGCCATGGGAAGGCTGAAGGAAAAACAGGCTAGCGGAAGAACCCTGCTTTCCCTTTCTTATGATGAAAACGGCAACCTGACCCGGCAGGCGGATGCCGGGGGAAAGGTGACGGAGTATACCTATACGGCCCTGGACCAGGTGAGGGAGGTATGGGACGGGGGAAGGTTGGCGGCCCACTATAGCTACTACCCGGATGGCAGCGTAAAGAGCCTGAAGCAGGGGGAGAGCCTGTACACGGAGTATGGCTACGACGCCGACCGGAACCTGACCCACTTAACCACCCGGCTGGGGGAAGAGGTGTTGGTGGACAACCACTACCGCTACGACGGCAACGGAAACCGGACAGAGAAAAGACAGCTTCAGGGAATCACTCGTTATGCCTATGATGCCTTAAAGCGGCTAAAGCGGGTAGAATACCCCGGCTATACGGAGGAACTATTCTACGATAAGGCGAATAACCGAATCAGGCGGACGATAGAGGAAACGGGGGAAAGGCAGAGGAGAGATTTGGCGGCAAATCCAGTAACCATCGTAGAAGAACTTTACCGTTACGACAGCCGAAACCGCCTGGTGGAAAGGAGCAGGAAGGGAGAAAGGGAACCGTATCTCTATGATGAAGCCGGAAACCTGCTAAGAGACGGCAGGGCGGTTTATACCTATGATGGGTTTCAGCGGACCAGCCGGGTGGAGACCTTCAGCGGAGAAATCCAGATCAACCGGTATGATGCAGAAGGGCTTCGCTATGAGCTGGAGGAAAACGGCCGTCTGGTGCAGTTCATCTACCGGGATAAGGAAGTGGTGTTAGAAGAGAGGGAAGAAGAGAAGGTGCGGTATATCCGAAGCGACCGGCTGCTTTCTTCAGAGGCCTGCCATGCCAGAACCTGGTACCACTATGCTTCGGACGAGCTGGGCAGCATTACCCATGTGGAAGAAGGGGGAGAGATACTCAATCGCTACGAGTATGATGCCTGGGGGAACCTGACCAGTAGTGAAGAGAAGGCAGAGAACCGGTTTAAGTTCACCGGCCAGCAGCTGGACCCCATCAGCCAGCAGTATTACTTAAGGGCCAGGTATTATAATCCGGTTATGGGCAGGTTTACCCAGGAGGACAGTTATGATGAGGATGGGTTAAACCTCTATGCTTACTGCAGGAACAATCCGGTTTGCTATGTGGACCCCAGCGGGAATATATGTGAACGCACTGCCCATACCATCATGGACAAGCTGAACCGGAATGAGGCAAAGAGAAATGAGCAGAGGAAGCTGGCCGCCTATTTGCGGGATAAGGTAAACCATGGGGAGGTGCTAACGGATAGGGAGAAAGATGCAGCCAGTCTGTTGGGAGTAAAATTTGAGAGTGGTAGTAATATATGGACTGGTGATAGACAAATTTATTCTGTAGCATATGAGGTTGAATTGCCAAGTCATATGTATCCTGGGGTTAGTGATGCGAGACATTTTCAAGAAGCGAATAGGCAGCTTCATGAAGCTTTTGAGAGAGAACCACAATTTGCACAAGCTATGGAAACATTATATCCAGGCATCATAGAGGGTGTTAACCCAGGAAAGAGAGGTTCATATCCAAGAACAAAACCAACGAAGGCCGTGACATGGCATCACGAGGTGAATAGAGCAGGAATACTACAGTTAATCCCGATTAATCAACATAGGGCGAAGGGAAAAATCCAATCTGTTTTGCATCCTAATGGAAAAGGCGGTATGGAAAACTGGGGTGGAGGAAGAAAACGAAAAAAATAGGAATGGAGAATAGAAATGAAGAAATTGGTTGATGTTTTAAGAAATATTGAATCTTTTGAATGGTCTAAAGCGTTGTTTTTACCAGAAGATGAAATTTGGGGTATTGATACAAAGTGTATGATTTTGGATCCTAATGATGTTGAAGAAGATGATGCTGAGGCACCACAAATAGCACTTGAAAATGGATTGAGTTATGCACTTGATGTTCAATTAATTCAAGCAATAGTTCAGAATATATCAGAACAAAAGAAAGATTATACAGATGAGGATTTGTTGGAAGCCTTTTTGTATTATTATGATAATGATGCATATATTGAGTTGTAACGCTTCCAGCAATTACTTTTATGCCATGCCGGATATAGGGGACAGGGTATTTGTGTACTATGAGACGGGAGA
>JBNMJJ010000196.1:0-5034 GCA_050873745.1 Lachnospiraceae bacterium
CATACCGCTCTTCTCCCGAAAAGAAACCAGACAAATTCCCACGATTTCCTCGTCCTCCTCTGCCAGAATAGAAATATGATTATCACTGTCAATACAGGCTAAATATTCCTGTTCAGGAAATGGGTCGTCCAGTTTCGTATATAAATCAGGCCTGTTCTGCACATGAAGCATATGCAGCTCACCCATGATTTCCCTTACTTTTTCAAAATCCCTTTTTTCCATTTTTCGCATTACCATACTAACCTCCAGGGTGCTTCGCAGCATCTTAAGCCCTCTTTCTACATCCCTATCTCGCCACACACTTCCTTCAGCCATACCGCCTCCTCTTCCTCCATCAGAGGCGCAATTCTTTCGTAGACCTGACGGTGATAACGGTTCAGATTATCCACATCCCGCTTTTCCATTATGGAGACATCGATTAAATCCAAATCGATGGGCACATAGGTCAGCCCTTCAAATTCCATAAACTGACCATCCTCGTTTTTCACGCCCTTTTTCACCGCCATAATATTCTCAATGCGGATGCCATGACTTCCGGCCTTGTACACTCCCGGTTCATTGGACAGAATCATGCCCTCCTCCAATACCGCCTCCTGCATTTCTTCCGTAAAACGCCAGCGGATATTCTGGGGGCCCTCATGAACGTTTAAGATATAGCCTATACCGTGTCCGGTGCCACACTTATAATCAATCCCCATATCCCACAAAGGGCCTCTGGCCAGAATGTCCAGATTCCGCCCTGTGCAGCCATGAAGAAATTTTCCGTTCAACAGACGCAGCATCCCCATAACCACAGCCGTATAATGGGTCTTCATTTCCTGAGTAACCTCTCCCAAAGCATAGGTTCTGGTCACATCCGTAGTTCCGCCCATGTACTGACCGCCCGAGTCAATCAATAACATTCCTTCCGGCTGCAATTCTTTGTAGTTATCCTCCGTGGCCTGATAGTGCATCATCGCCGCATTTTCCTTAAAGCCGCAAATGGTCGGGAAGGACAAGTCCAGAAAACCTTCCGTCTTTTTCCTCAATTCATCCATGTAAGCTGCGGCGCTTAATTCCGACATGGGGATTTTTCCCACGTTCCCCTTTAACCAGCGCATAAAACGGCAGACTGCCAGGGAATCCCTCAAATAGACCTGCCTCATATGCTCCAGCTCCACCTCATTTTTGACCGCCTTCAGCTTTTCAGTGGGATTGGTTCCCAGAACCACCTCCGCCTTTTTTTCCACCAGCTTATGAATGGTATAATTGCTGTTCGCCTTATCCAAAAGAACCTTGCCATCCCACTCCCTCTGTTCCAATTCCTTTTCAAAAGCATCATAATCTCTTAGCTTTACAGGCTGGCTTTTTACCCATTCCTCCACTTCGGCGCTCAAAGCGCTCTTCTGTAAAAACAAAAAGCACTCCTTAGGGGTAATGATACTGTAGGACAAAGCCACAGGATTGCACTCCACGTCCCTCCCTCTGAGGTTAAAAAGCCACATAATGTCATCCAGCTTGCTTAAAATCAGATTTTTGCAGCCCGCTTCCTTTACCGCTGCCCTTACCTGCTCCAGCTTCCCGGCAACCGTCTTTCCACAGATATTTTCCGAAAGAAGGATGACCTTCTCCCCCTTACGGCGAGGACGGTCTTTCCAGAAAAAATCCACATAATCCGTTCCATAATTGATTCTTCCGCCCTTCTTTTCTATTATTTTTTCCAGTTTCAGCCCTGCCTGAATAGAGATGCACCGCCCGTCAAAGGCCAGCGTCTGCCCTGATGCCATATGCTGTTTTAGATATTCCGCAGTTGTAGGCACCCCTTCCTCTCCCATACGAAAAAGGGTGATGCCGCTGCCCTCCAGTTCTTTTTCCGCCTGAATAAAATATCTGCCGTCGGTCCAAAGTCCGGCAAAATTTTCCCCAATCAACAAATTTCCATTGGAACCGGTAAAACCGGACATATATTCTCTTTCCTTAAAATAATCATCCACATACTCCGAATTGTGGTAATCTGAGGTGGTGATATAATAATAATCAATCTGCATATCCTTCATTATGCTTCGTAAACGGTCGATTCTTTCTCTGTTTTCCACGTTTTTTCTCCCTTTCCTTTCCAAGCAAATTTCTTCTTTTCTATCATAACCTATTTTTTAATTTTTTGTAAACTGCTTTAATTTCCTTGTCAAGAAGTTAACACTCATGATACACTGTAAAATATTGGTTTTACCTGTTCAAAAGAAAAATACCGATATGCTTCAATTTACTCTGCAGCGGTACAAGAATAAATAAGCGCAGCCAAAAGCACAAAAGAGCTGCGAATCAAATCTATTATAGAAAGGCGGCAATTTATGATGATGACTTCCAATATCTATTCTGAAGTTACCCCTGATATTGTGCAATTAGCAAAATTAAGTGAACGAGCCGACATTATCGACTCTGAATTATTTACCAGATACGAGGTAAGGCGTGGTTTGAGGGACTTAAACGGAAAGGGTGTGTTAGCCGGACTGACCAATATCTCTGATGTCCGCGCTTCCAAGGTGGTAAACGGCGAATCCATTCCCATTCACGGCAAGCTCTTTTACCGAGGCTACAATGTGGAAGATTTGGTACGGGGCTTTTCCTCCCAAAACCGTTTCGGCTTTGAAGAGGTAACCTACCTTTTGTTATTCGACCAGCTTCCCGACCAAAAGCAGTTGGAGGAATTTGAGGAACTGTTATCCTTTTACCGCAGTCTTCCCACCAGCTTCGTAAGAGACGTTATCATGAAGGCTCCCAGCAGGGACATGATGAATACTCTGGCAAGAAGTGTATTGACGCTCTACTCCTATGACGACCGGGCGGACGACACCTCCCTTCCCAATGTACTTCGCCAGTCTCTGCAGCTAATCAGCCTTTTTCCTCTGCTTTCCATCTACGGATACCAGGCTTACCGATACTATCATGACGGCGGAAGCCTCCATATCCATCAGCCGGTTTGGGAATTATCCACTGCCGAAAATATTTTACATATTCTGCGTCCGGACAGCAAATATACTCCTTTAGAAGCAAGGATTCTGGACATTGCACTGGTTCTTCATATGGAACATGGCGGCGGTAATAACTCTTCTTTTACCACCCACGTTGTCTCCTCCTCCCTGACGGATACCTATTCCGCTATTGCGGCCGCAATCGGTTCATTAAAGGGTCCTCGTCACGGCGGAGCCAACATTAAGGTTGTACAGATGTTTGAGGATATGAAAAAACAGGTTTCCGACTGGGAAGATGAAGAAGAAGTTTCTGCTTATCTGGCCCGGCTTCTTCACAAGGAGGCCTTTGACAAAGCAGGCCTGATTTACGGCGTAGGCCATGCCGTTTATTCCAAATCCGACCCAAGAGCCGTCATCTTTAAAAAATTTGTACAGGATTTATCCCAGGAAAAAGGACTGGAAAAGGAATTTGCTCTTTACTCTCTGGTTGAGCGGCTGGCTCCCGAGGTAATTGCCAAAGAACGCCAGATTTACAAGGGCGTCAGTATCAATGTGGACTTCTACTCCGGTTTTGTCTATCATATGCTGGAGCTTCCCATGGAGCTTTACACTCCTATTTTTGCCATGGCTCGTATCTCCGGCTGGAGTGCACACCGTATGGAAGAACTGGCTAATAACGGTAAAATTATCCGTCCTGCTTACAAGGGTATCTGCGTAGACAAGGAATATAAGAATATGGATGAGCGTTAGGAAGATAAAGTAAAAACAGAATTGCAAAAAAAGCGCATCCGGCAGTTGTAAAATCAGAAACTTATAAAACGTCAAAATTACGGATTACAGACTATCCTCTTCTTTTAGTAGAGGATAGTCTTTTCCGTTACTTACGCCTGTTCTTCGAGAGTATCCCAAAGATTGTGAAAACCTCCAAACTGATGTAAGATAAAATTACTCAGTTTGGAGGTTTATTTTTTATGGCAAGAAAAAAAGATTCACCACAGAAAACAGCGCTCAGGGAGATGATGAGCGCCTACCTGAAAGAAAACAATGTGAAAATCAAAGATGATACCGATGTAAATGCTATTATTGAGAGGCATGATGTCTGTCATTTTGGAAGATGCAAATGAATGAGGAGCTAGGCTATTCCAAATACGATTACCGAAATAAGGATACTGATAACCGCCGCAATGGTTATTCCCAAAAGACGATACACACCAGCTATAGCGACATGGAAGAAAAAATCATCTCTATGTATGCAAAGGGTATGACTACTGCCGATATGGAAAGCCATATGCGGTAACTATATGGTATCGAGATTTCAGACAGCACGATCAGCCGGATTACGGATAAGATCCTGCCCATCGTCAAAGAATGGCAGGAACGTCCTTTTGGAGTATGTGAACAAAAGTCTGTAAATATAAATCTTCTATGATAATGACGGGGCTGCAGGCTCTCTGTCAAGCTTTCAGCCCTTGATTTATATATAACAACACATGTTAGTGCATGTCAAGAGCAGGCGGATTACGCCGCCTGTTTTTTGCCGTTTATTTTAGGTTCTATTCCGGAAGTCGTCCCTCATACATGATGCTCAACTCGCCATAGACCTACCCCCAATTCCGGATTGGCATACTCCATTTTTTCGTAGCCTCAAAGGTTGAAAGATAGAGTGCCTTTATCAGCGCAGTATCACTGGGAAATACACTGCGCTGGCGGTTTAGTTTCCGGTATGTAGAATTGAGGCTCTCCATTGCATTTGTGGTATAAATAACCTTGCGCACGTCTGCGGAAAACTTAAAAATCGGTGAAATGGCATCCCAATTCTGTTTCCAACTTTTCGTGGAATTCGGAATTTTTCGCTCCATTTCCCAGTGACACGTTCCTGCGCATCCAATGCTTTTTCTTCCGTGGGAGCCTGGTAAATGGTCTTTCAATCAGCACAGAAGGGGTTCCTATCCTTGTCTGCTACATACTTCATGGTATTTTTTACCTGATGGACAATACAACGCTGGTATTCTGTTTTAGGATAAGCTGTAGCAATCGCTTCTTTAATGCCGGTCAGACCATCTGCACAGATAATCAGGATATC
>JBNMJJ010000197.1:0-4963 GCA_050873745.1 Lachnospiraceae bacterium
GGGTTATATCCGGAAAAACTATTTTTAGAAGGACGGGATAAAAACGTTAATCTGACCATGGAAGATGCTTCCGGCATACAGATAAACAGCAAGATGGGAATTTCCTTCCAGGCAGCCGGAACAATCCGGTGGGAAGGGAAACAGATAGCTGTAACCAGTCCCGTGGAAGTAGTATGTAAAACGCCTGTTTCCAATATTGAGCTATGCAGGGATATTAATTTGTTTGCACCTGGCGGAGTACAGACCATCGGAACAGGAGAAATAAGGGGAAAAGAGAAAAAAATAGAGGCAAGTAAAAGAGCGGACACAGGATTAGTGAATCAGACCGGGGGATGGCAGGCGACTTACAGTGCCCTTGCTGCTGTGCCTGATGTTGATTTTTCACAAAACAAGGAAGCAGACTGTGCCATAGACCTCATTATCTGTGCAAGCATCCCCAGAATCGGAGGAGGGAGGGCAGTTTATGCTATGGCACAGGTAATGGAGGGAAAGAATGAAAGCGAGTGTGCCTTTCCGCAGGTATTTAAATCCATGGATAACTATACGGTTAAGGGTGGGTATTTGTTGCCGAAAGAGGCTGAAACAGATGAAGAAACAATGAAGGAGATATAACGGTTTTTTTCTGGTGATGCAGAGCGAAACTATTAAAGGAGAAAAATGAAAAAATTTCTTTATACAGGCATTTTGATGGTGAGTATTATACTAAATATAATTTTTGGCTGCTGTGTATTTATTTATTCTAATGCTAATCAGAAGCCCGATTTTTTGCCCGAATCTGAGGTAGAAGTACCAAATGATAATTTATATTACGGAAGCTGGGAAATAACAGATAAAGTGTTTATAGAGAAAGAACCTGTTCGGGGATTAATCTATTCGGAAGAAGAACTTCAGGAGAGAGAGAAAGAGATTTTAGAAAAAGAAGTAAGGACGCTGGAATTCACCAGGTTTTCTGTTCGTTATGACCATGACTCTCCCAAAGAAATTCTTAGATACCAATATATGCTGTTTCCGGCACAGGAGAGTTATCAGTTGCATTTTAATATGATGTTAAAGGACATAGGAATATTGCAGGAAAATGCAGATTATTTTGCCTGTATTCAATTGGAAGACGAGGAGGAGCAGGTGCTGAAATTTATTCTTAAAGACAGAGATACGTTGATTTTATATAGAGATACTTATTTTCTTGAATATAAAAGAGTATCCGGAGATTATTCAGACTTCATCCTTTTTCCAGAGTGAAGAGTATAGTATTGGAGGAGGAGAAAAATGTCAAAATGGCCAAAAATACCATTAGTTGCTGCATTAGGAGAATTTCTTGCAAAAAAATATAATGAGGAATTAGAAGGGAGAGTTCGGGGAGCTGTAACAGCAGCGCTTATGACTGTTTTCAAAGAAAAAGTATTAGAAGCATTAAAGAGTTTACCAGAGATAGATTTTCCCTGTACCTGCATATGGTGGAGTAATTCATTTTAATAATAATGGGCAGGGAGTTAGAAAATTTATAAGCGATAAAATACCTCCAGGATTTGGGACAATTGGTTCTATGGGTACTTCATTATTAATTGAATATGAAAATCTGGGAAATGAATATATGGTTTATGAAAATGGAGAATTAGAGTCTATACTGTCAAAAGATGTAGAAGGGAAGAGTATATGGAAAAGAAAAAAATAATTTATCATCAATAAATATGTCGAATTTGCCCATAGTGGACAGACTGAATGAAATTTTTCCAAATATTGATGGAGGGATTGAGCCAGTGGGCATAAAGATAATGGATATGAGAACAATTCTTGAAAAATTAAAGGAGAAGGAAGCACAGGAGAAGGGGAATTCGGTTGTAGAATATGTTCAGGTAGAATGTACAAAAATGAAGGATAAAGCGGTAGTGGTAAAGATTCAATCAAATTCTGATACGTCAGAAGAAAGAAATGGAAATAAGCCTTTAGTGGAAACGGATATTTTATTACAGCCAGGGACGTTTGGATTTTGTGATAATGAAGAGGTGTGCAAGCCGGATATTGGAGAAAATAGATGGTATCAATGTGATAATAAGAATGAGATTAATGGGCAGCCCAGTGTAACGATGACATCCTTTATGTTTTGTGTGACCAATGGAGGAGTAATTACACTTGTTAATGATGGGCAGGAAATTAAAGGAGGAATGGAAATAGATTATACATCCCCTGAGTACTATGAATTTCTGATGAAATATGAGTCAGGAAATAGCACAGTGTGGCGATATGCACATGATCCTCATGATGGAACGGTAACGATAGCTCATGGAGTGGTAATAAAGGGGGTGGATGGAAGTTTTCCATTAGGAAAAGAAATGTATGAATATTACATAGAAAGAAAAGAAAAACAAATCCCGTTAAGTGATGAAGAGGTGCATAACCTTACCCAAATTAGATTGGCAAAGTACATAGCAGATGTACGGAACAAGATAGATGAGGAAGGATGGGAAGTATCACAGAATCGATTTGATGCTATGGTAGATTTAGTGTGGAATCTTGGACATGTGGCTTTAGGCTATAGGGCATTTGAATTATTGGCAACATGTGATTTTGATAATCTGGAACAAAAGAGAGAATTAGAAAAAGAAATATTAGAAACGGCATATTTTCGTGAAAATGGAGTAAGTGTATGGTCTAAAAATCTAACGGAGAGAAGACTGGATCTTGTTGAAATGGCAGAAGGAGGAGCGGATGCATATGAAAAAAATGAATTTACCAATGATTTTTGGAATGAAAATGCACGCCAACTTTTTCTTGATAAAGGGGTAATAACTGAAGAAGGTGATATTTATCCATTTCAGAAAGTGAAATAAAGGAGGTAAAAAGATGAAAAAACGATATATTCTTTTCAGTGTTATTATTATGTTTTTTATATCCGGGTGTGCCGAAAGAGAAGATGCTGGAATAAAGACAAACCAGTTTAGCAACGACTATATGGAATATCAGAGTCCATACAGTATGCTGGAACCCCAAAAATATGAATACAGGAAGGGAGATTATCAAAACGATTTCTCTAACAGCATCCTGAATAAGGATATGTATACCGGAATGCACGAAGGAACTGATGCAGTTGGCATTTATTATCCTGAAATAGAATTGCGGACGGAGCTGGAAGAATACTTTGTGGAAGGTGAAGAAGGAAATTATGATGCACTGGTGGGGATGTTTTATGATTACCGCACACTCGAACTGAAAGAGGAGGAACTGCTTGACTTATTCGTCAAACATGGTTATTTTCTTTTTTTTCATCAGGGGAAAATAGGTGATTTGCATCTTCGGATTATTGAGATACAGGAAAGAGACGGATTAAGCACATTTCCTTGCCGGATAGTGATGCAAAGCTGGGATGAAAAATACCTTTATATGCAGGACATTACATCGAATATCCCCAGAAAGGTCAGAAATTTATTTACCATAGATAATCGTGATGAACCCCGGATTATTTTACACACCTCCGGTTTTACTTCTGACTATATTCCGGAAGAAGAAGTGCTTTTTTTGGCTTTCAGAAGGACAGGGCGGGTACTTTGTCCGCTGGAAGTGGGAATATATCCACCAGAGAACTATTCAGTTGTTTTCTACTCAGATGGAATTGCATTTCCTTCCCGTACCCGGAACGTTGGCTCCCGTTACGCTTATTATCGTACTCATCGGTTTGGCATAATGGAAGAAATAGAAAAGAATAAGCAGTTTCGTATGTATGGAATAACAGAGGAAGACAGGGCTACAGTGGTCAGCAGTTGTTACATTGAACTGACATTAAGCGGTGGGGAATGACCTGCCAACGTCCTACAAAGAAATCCTATTTTCAGGACAATGTCAAACTTGACATAGGAATATTGCAGGAAAATTTTTCCGGGGTGAAGCAGCATAATGTTGGAGAAGGAACGGTTTAACGAGATTTGAAGAAAACAGGGAATTTTGGAGCGGTCAGATACTTAGGAGGAAGAAGAGTGAAGCAAGGAAGAATAAAATTTAAGGGAATACTCATCATCCTTTTTATTCTACTAACCGGATGTGGAAAGGAAAGCGACCAGGAAAAAAAGAATATAGAATCATCGGGATATGCAGAAACACAGGAAACAGAGCCGCTTTCCATAGATGAGTGGCATACCTTTCTGAATAGTCAGGAGAGCTTAATGCCGTCATTAAAAGAAGAGGAAAAGGAACAGATAGTTCAAATATTAACTGAGAACCAAAGTGAATATGCTGAGATGCCATATTCGGGAGAACTGGTTCCCCAGGGATTAATCAGCAGGCTGGAGGAAGCGCTTTATGCCTATTGTAAATTTGGCGAAGAACGCAGTGACCAGCCATATCGGGAAGTAGTGGAGGAGTTGGGGGGAGGCAACTATCGCATGACGGAGGAAGAAATTCAAAAGACGTTTACGGGAAGCCTGCCCAATGAGGCCTTTACCTTTAAACTGAGTGATGGGACAAGGCTGTATTTGAAAACCTATCTTCTGGAAAGAGGAAGGGCCAGCCATTATTTATGGAGCAAAAAGGGGGATGAATGGGTTCGGGAAGGAGATTTTCTGACGACCTTTACCGGTGGGGAGGTGATTTGTTATGAGAATACTTATTATTACATAGGCATGGAACGGGACAGAGAGATAGATGCACAGAGAATAAAAGATGACGGTATTCAGTTATTCAGGCTGAGAGAGCAGAGGGAAGATAAGGATAAACTGTCTATCAGATATGTTCCTGAAAGTTACCGGAGGGTACTCCTTTTTTCAGATGCAGAGGGGACGGGGGAAGAGATAGCAGACTATATAGAAGGTCTGGATGCGGTTGCTGCACTAAGTAAAAATCTGGATGCCTGTGGAGGTGCAGAGGAGCTTGTATTAAGGGAGGAAACAAAAAGTAGGGAGTATTCGCGTACAGATTTGACGAATACGGGAATACCGGTATATATGAAAAAAAGCTATGAACATGACTCTGTGTA
>JBNMJJ010000198.1:0-4961 GCA_050873745.1 Lachnospiraceae bacterium
CCCTCTACGGACTCATCGTTAAGGCCCAGATTCAAAATCGTGTCCATCATACCGGGCATGGAAGCACGGGAGCCGGAACGCACGGAAACCAGAAGGGGGTTGCTGACATCGCCGAATTTCTTGCCTACAATCTCTTCCATCTTGCCGATGTACTCATAAATCTGCGCCATGATTTCTTCATTAATCTGACGACCGTCATTGTAGTATTGTGTGCAGGCCTCCGTACTGATTGTAAAGCCCTGCGGAACGGGCATTCCGGCATTGGTCATCTCTGCCAGGTTGGCCCCTTTCCCTCCCAGAATTTCACGCATGTCCTTGTTACCCTCGGTAAACAGGTACAGGTATTTCTTGTTCATTGGTCTTTACCTCCCCATATGTATTTTTAGTGATAATATTATAGCAAAACTGCAGGGTAAATACTATGGCAAAAGGGAAAAGAATGTGGAAGAATGAGAATATTTTTCAATTAATTATTATTTTCAAAAAAATTCCCTTAATTTTCGCTGGTAAAGTTGAAAAAAAAAGAGAAAAATGGTAAATTATTAAAGAATTGCGTGAGAAGAAGTTGTTGAGATTTACTTGTGGGGAGGCTGGAATCCAGCCCCAAAAAAGCACGAAAGAAAGGGGACGAGAAGAGGGATGAAAGTGAAGGGAATGTGGGATGAGCGCTATAATCTGGGAGTGGAGGAAATTGACAAAGAGCACAAAAAACTTTTTTCCATTCTGGACAAGATTCTGGAGCTGGTGGAGAATGGTGAGGAAGGAAAGGTTCAGCATGCCTGCCGGGAAGGAATTAAATTTTTTGAAAATTATTCCATTATCCATTTTGAACATGAAGAAAATTTTATGCAGTCTTTAGGCTATGGCGATTATGAGCGGCACAAGAAGATTCATGATGATTTAAAGAACAATATTCTGCCCATTATGAAAGAGGATTTGGAGGCCAACGATTACAGTCTGGAAACGGTGAGGCATTTTCTGGGAATCTGTGATGCCTGGCTGGGTACCCATATTGAGGTGGAAGACCAGGCAATCCTGAACAGGAGGACTTATTGCCGGTTGAAGATGGAGACCGGAAGCGAAGAAATCATGTCTGAGGAGGCTTTAATCAGTGCGGTTAAGGAAATGTTTGATGTAGAGGCGAGACCCATCAGCCATCATTATAACGGCTGGGATTTTGGAAAGGCTATTTTCCATGAACTGACCTTCGTTAGTGAAAATCATAATGTGACACAGGTGCTTTTTATTATAGAACAGAGAGCGATTTTTGCGATTGCCCAAAAGAGGCTGGGAGGAGAGTTCAAACGGGTAGATGCTTTTCTTATGTCGAGAGTCAGGGAACTGCTCCATATCCTGGGAAATCAAATCAGCCTCGTTATGGGATGGGAAGGAGAATATAAAAGCCGCAGCGGTGTAGTGCTTAGTACCACTGAAATAGAAGAGATTTTCCGAAATAAAAGCATCCTGTACAGCACCCTGTTCAGGACTGAACTGGGCAACTTTGCCTGCAGTGTATATAAAAGGTAGAAGATGACAGGACGGGATGTGCAGTATGGATTTATTTGAATACATGAGACAGAATCAACAGGAAAAGGAAGCTCCTCTGGCAGCCAGGCTTCGTCCTGAAAATCTGGAAGAGGTGGTGGGACAGCAGCATATTATCGGCAAAGATAAGCTGCTTTACCGGGCAATCAAGGCGGATAAAATCAGTTCTCTGATTTTTTACGGGCCTCCGGGAACGGGAAAGACCACTCTGGCCCGGGTGATTGCGAAAGCTACAAAAGCGGAATTTGTGCAGATTAATGCAACGGTGGCCGGTAAGAAGGATATGGAAGAGGTAATTGCAGGGGCCAAAGATAAGCAGGGAATGTTCGGGAAAAAGACGATTCTGTTTATTGATGAGATTCATCGTTTTAATAAGGGGCAGCAGGACTATCTCCTTCCCTTTGTTGAGGACGGAACCATCGTGCTGATTGGAGCTACCACGGAAAATCCTTATTTTGAAGTCAATGGAGCTTTAATTTCCCGTTCCATTATTTTTGAATTAAAGCCTCTGGAAAAGGAGGAGATAAAAGAGCTTATCTGCCGGGCCGTTTATGATAAGGAAAAGGGTATGGGAGCCTATCAGGCGGTGATTGAAAAGGATGCGCTGGAGTTTCTGGCAGACATGGCAGGAGGTGACGCCAGACAGGCGCTGAATGCGGTTGAACTGGGGATAATGACGACTGTTCCTGGGGAGGACGGACGGATTCGGCTGACCTTGGAGGTGGCTTCTGAGTGTATTCAGAAACGGGTGCTGAAATACGATAAGGGCGGAGATAACCATTATGACACCATTTCTGCTTTTATTAAAAGTATGCGGGGTTCGGACCCGGATGCGGCTCTTTATTATCTGGCAAAGATGCTGTATGCGGGAGAAAGTGTAACTTTTATCGCCAGAAGGATTATGATTTGCGCCTCTGAAGACGTGGGAAATGCAGACCCCCAGGCTTTGCAGGTGGCAGTGGCAGCCTCTCTGGCAGTGGAGAGGGTAGGAATGCCGGAGGCCCAGATTATTCTGGCCCAGGCCGTTACCTATGTGGCAACGGCACCCAAAAGCAATTCCGCCCTGGGAATTTTTGATGCCATGAGTGAAGTGAAAAAAACAGGAAATCTTAATGTACCCGGACATTTACAGGATGCCCATTACAAAGGGGCCTCCCAGTTAGGCCGTGGCTCGGGCTATAAATATGCCCATGAATATAAGAATCATTATGTAAAACAGCAGTATTTGCCCTATGAGTTGAGCGGAAAGGAATTTTACCGTCCCGACGGAAACGGCTATGAGGCCAAAATCAAGGCCCATATGAAGCGGATTCGGGAGGAAGCCGAAGAATAGAGAGAGAAACGAGAAAGAGAGCCCCGGGAAACCGGGGCTTTAAAACAGCATTTTGGTCAGAGTTTCATAGACCTTTTGATTCTTCTTACTCCAGTTGTCGCAGATGGAGGAGGCAAGCTCCGGTGTGGGAACGGAGAGCTTGATTTCCACCAGAAGGGTATCCCTGTCTCTGGCGGAAAGGACCGCTTCGTATTCTCCTCCTACAGCTTTATAGTAGTTGGCACAAACGGATACTTCATCCCGCAGAGTGAGGGAATTTTCTTTAAAATAAACATCAATATCCTTCTTAATGGCATCTCCGATTCTGCCCTCAAAAAAGCCCAAAGTACTCCGGCCTTCTTCCGTAATGACCAGAGCAGTACGGTTGAGAGTGCTGTGGGGGCGAACCAGTCCTGCCTCAGCCAGTTGGGTGAGGGCCTGCTGCAGGGTCAGATAATTGGTATAGCCCTGCTCCAGGATGAACTCGCTGATTTGGGACTGGGTCAGGGCAAAGTCCACCCGGTCCAGCATATAAAGCACGATTAATTTATACAATTCCAGGGATTCCTGGGAAGTGGAAAAATCCATGGCTTTCATTCCTTTCTAAAATTTTTTCCCTGATAAAGCCCTTCTTCTTTCAGCTTTTTATGCAGAGAATTTAATACATCCCGCTTGTGAAGGCTCCATCGGGGAGCAAGGGTAAGCTCTCTGGGGCCATCCCCGGTGAGACGATGAATGACAATATCCGGGGACAAATGTGTCAAAGATTTTGACAATAGTGTCAGGTATTCTGCCTTGGAAAGAACGGCTATTTTTCCGACTTCATAATCCAGAGCCAAATCCGTATCCTTTAAAATATGCAGAAGCTGCAGTTTTACACCGAAAGGGGAGCATTGATTAATATAGTCGATGGTCTCCAGCAGCTCTTTTTCCTTTTCACCGGGCAGTCCCAGAATCAGATGCACAATCAGGGGAATTTTAAGGTCGGCCAGCGTTTTGCAGGCGGAGTCGAATACAGAAAGAGGATAGCCCCGGCGGATATAAAGGGCAGTAGTTTCATGTATGGTCTGTAAACCCAGCTCTACCCAGATGGCCTTGTGGGGATATTTGTTTTTTAAATGACCTAACAGGTCAATTACCCCGGCTGAAAGACAGTCCGGCCTGGTGGCAATGGAAACCGCAGCTACGTTTGGATGGCACAGGGCTTCCTCATAGATGCGCTGAAGGTACTCCAAAGGGCCGTAAGTGTTGGTATAAGCCTGAAAGTAGGCAATAAATTTGTTCCCTGTATTTTTGTTTCCAAAAAGCTTAAGCCCCTCTTCAAGCTGCCGGGCAACAGAAGCGCCTTTTACGGCAAAGTCACCGCTGCCTCCGGAAGAACAGAAGATACAGCCCCGGCTGTCCAGGGTACCGTCCCGGTTGGGGCAGGTGAGCCCGGCATCCAGGGCGATTTTATATACCTTGCATCCGTATTCCTTTTTCAGCCAGGCGTCCAGAGCGTAATAGGGGCGGCCCAGCCAATGGGGCGGGAGAAGATGCGGGGCTTTATCAGGAAAACCTCCCTTCCGGGCGGTCATGGCTGAATGTGGCTTTTTACCGCCTGAGCCACCGCTTCAGCCACCTGAGGGTCGAAGGCATGGGGTAAGATGTAATCTTCCGTCAATTCCTCTTCTTTGACCAGACCGGCCAAAGCAAGGGCAGCAGCCAGCTTCATCTCTTCGGTAATCTGCTTGGCACGTCCCTCTAATGCACCTTTAAAAATGCCGGGGAAAGCAACCACATTGTTGACCTGATTGGGAAAATCGCTTCTTCCCGTACCTACTACTTTGGCTCCGGCAGCCTTAGCCAGGTCAGGCATAATCTCGGGAATGGGGTTAGCCATGGCAAAAAGGATGGCGTCGGTATTCATGGAAGCCACCATTTCTTGGGAAAGGATACCGGGAGCGGAAACGCCTACGAAAATATCCGCACCTTTCATGGCATCCGCCAGGCTGCCTGTTTCCTGATGGGGGTTGGTGATTTCGGTCATTTTTTCCTGCATCCAGTTTAAGCCTTCCGTGGTTTTGGAAATGATGCCCACCTTATCACACATAATCACATTGGA
>JBNMJJ010000199.1:0-4958 GCA_050873745.1 Lachnospiraceae bacterium
CTCTGTGCGTTAATTGATAATCACTTACAGCAGGACAACTCTTTAAAAATAGACCCGAGGAGGATTCTTGTAAAAAGATGCCTTGATATGAACGATCGAGCACTTAGAAATATCATAGTTGGCTTAGGCGGTAAAACTAACGGCATCCCCAGAGAAGATGGATTTATAATAACTGTAGCCAGCGAAGTTATGGCGATATTGTGCCTTGCGAAAAATATTTGCGACTTAAAAGAACGTTTGGGTAACATATTGATTGCTTATACATTTGATAATGAACCGATATTTGCAAAAGATTTAAAAGCACATGGAGCAATGGCGGCACTTTTGAAAGAAGCTTTAAAACCTAACTTAGTACAAACACTTGAAAATACGCCAGCTATAATGCATGGCGGACCTTTTGCAAAAATTGCACACGGCTGCAACTCCGTAAGAGCCACCAAGACGGCTTTGAAAATTGCGGATTATGTCATTACAGAAGCGGGCTTTGGCGCAGATTTGGGCGCAGAGAAATTTTTTGACATCAAATGCCGTATGGCTGGCCTAAAGCCTGATGCGGTAGTGCTGGTAGCCACCATTCGGGCCTTAAAATACAACGGCGGCGTAGCAAAGGCGGATTTGAATCAGGAAAATTTAACCGCCCTGGAAAAGGGAATCGTGAATTTGGAAAAGCATGTGGAGAATCTGCAAAAGTACGGCGTTCCTGTAGTAGTAACCCTGAATGCCTTCGTCAGCGATACCCAGGCGGAAACCGATTTTGTACAGAAATTCTGTGAAGAAAGAAACTGCGAATTTGCCATTTCCCGGGTTTGGGAAAAAGGGGGAGAAGGCGGTATAGAGCTTGCCGAAAAGGTGTTGAAAACTCTGGAAGAGAAGCCTTCAAACTTTAAGGTTCTGTATGAAGACAGCCTTTCATTGAAAGAAAAAATTGAAACCATTGCCAGAGAAATTTACGGGGCAAAAGGCATTGAGCTGGCTCCCCAGGCGGCAAAGCAGTTGAAAAAGCTGGAGGAGCTGGGCTTTGGCAGCCTGCCTGTCTGCATGGCAAAAACCCAGTATTCCCTTTCCGACAACCCGGATTTACTGGGACGGCCCAGAGATTTCAGCGTTTTGGTCAGAGAGGTTTATGTCAGTGCAGGAGCAGGCTTTGTGGTGGTACTGACGGGGGCTGTCATGACTATGCCGGGACTGCCGAAAAAACCGGCAGCACTCAGTATTGATGTGGATTCCCAGGGAGTGATTACCGGACTCTTTTAGGAAAATACTCTTAAAAGGGCATTCTTCCCAAGAATTTAAGATGCTGCCAAAGCAGCAGAACGAGAGGAATTATGAAATGTCAAAAATGTGGAGCCACTCTTGTGGCAGGACATTTATATTGTGATGCCTGCGGTGCGGAGTACCAGATTGTACCGGATTTTGAACCGGAGCTGGAAAGCAGCATGGCGGAAAGCCTGTCCGGCCTGAGCGAATCCATACAGGGGAAAGAAAAGCGGGAAGAGAAAGAAGAGCCTGTCTTCCATAGGGCAGAGGAGGAATCCCTGCCCAAAAAGCCCTTAAGAGCAGGAAGGCTTCTCCTTCTTCTTTTGCTCCTTCTGCTGGTGTCTGGCATCGGTCTGGCCGTCTGGAAGGATTCGCCCCGAGTTTTGGAAAAAAAGGCACAGCGGCTGGCAGAACAGGAGGAATATCTTGCCGCCGCAGACATTTATGCCCGTTTGGGACAAAAGCAGCCTTCCACAGAAAGATGGTATCTTATGGAAGGAAGGATGTATCTGCAGGCAGGACAGACAAAGGAGGCAATCCGATTAGGGACAGTGGCTTTGGAAAGAGGAGAGGAGAAAGAAGAGGCCTATGGATTTTTGCTTTCTGTCTATGAAAAGGAAGCTGAATATGAGAGAATGAATGAGCTGCTGATGGAATGTAAAAATGAAGAAATCCGGCAGAAATACGCAGCCTATCTGGCTCCGATGCCTTTGGCGAACTATTCCAGCGGTTCCTATGATGTGATTTTGGAAGTCCTTTTGGAAGGGGCGGGGGAGGGAGAAATCCGCTATACACTGGACGGTTCTTTGCCCACAGGAGAATCTCAGGTTTATCAGGAGCCGATTCTTCTGGGAAACGGCCGGCATAATCTGCAGGTGATATACATAAATTCCTATGGTGTAGCCAGCCCGCCCCTTAAGCTGGATTTTCAGATTGCAGAAGCGGTTCCCCTTGCGCCCACGGTGGAGCCGGAAAGCGGAACCTATAAAGAGGCAGGCTTTATTGTCCCCAGGGCAGAGGAAGGAACTTCAATCTATTATACTACTGACGGCACCCTTCCTACCAGAGACAGCGCTCTCTATCAAAAGCCCATTCCCATGCCCCTGGGGGAAAGCCATTTTTCCTTTGTGGCATATTCCGATTCCGGACTTTCGGGAGAGCCGGCCTACAGAGACTATCTTTTAAACATCAAAACCGGAATCACTGAAGAAGAAGCGGGAGAACTTCTGGTACAGGAGATGATTAAAAAGGGACTGATTCTGGATAAAAACGGAGCTCTTGCAGGTTTTTACGGGGTACATCGTTATTTTTATGCCTATCCCATAAAGCTGGGGGAAAGCCATTACTACGTTTTTGAAGAACGTTATCTGGAAAATGAAATCAACCGAAAAACCGGAAATCTCTATGCGGTAGAGGTAATGCAGGGAGAATGCAGCCGTCTTCTGTCCGAAGAAGATGGAAAATACCTCCTGAGAGAAATCGGATAATAGGGTTGCGTTTTCTTGTGATTTAGATTAAACTAAAGTGAATAATTTTAGAACGATAAAAGGGAATAAGAGCACCTTAAGAGGTGTGTGCCTGAAGGCGGAATGGAGGAACAATGTACAAAATCATAAGAGCAGAAGAGTTGACCACAAACATCTATCTTATGGACGTAGAAGCCCCTAGAGTAGCAAAAAAATGCGAACCGGGCCAGTTTATTATCGTAAGAACGGATGAAAACGGAGAAAGAATCCCCTTAACGATTTGCGACTACGACCGCAAAAAGGGAACGGTTACCATCGTATTTCAGATAGTGGGAGCCGAAACCCTGAAAATGGCCGATTTAAAAGAAGGCGACAGTTTCCACGATTTTGTAGGGCCTTTGGGCTGTGCGTCAGAGCTGATTCATGAAGACCTGGAAAGTCTGAAAAAGAAGAAGATTCTTTTCGTTGCCGGAGGTGTGGGAACGGCTCCCGTATACCCCCAGGTGAAATGGCTTCATGAACGGGGAATTGATGCGGACGTTATTATTGGTGCAAAAACCAAAGATTTACTGATTTTGGAAAAAGAAACGGAGGCTGTTTGCGGTAATCTATATGTAACCACCGATGACGGCTCCTATGGAAGAAAGGGTATGGTGACCAATACCATACAGGAATTAGCGGACGAGGGAATCAAATACGACCTTTGTATTGCCATCGGTCCTATGATTATGATGAAGTTTGTTAGTCTTTTAACGAAACAGTTGAACATTCCAACGGTAGTCAGCTTAAATCCCATTATGGTGGATGGTACAGGCATGTGCGGCGCCTGCCGTGTGACCATAGGCAATGAAGTCAAGTTTGCCTGTGTGGACGGACCGGAATTTGACGGACATCTGGTGGATTTTGATGAGGCAATGAAACGTCAGCAGATGTATAAGACGGCTGAAGGAAGGGCCTATTTAAAAGAAAAAGAGGGAAATACTCATCACGGCGGCTGTGGAAGCTGCAGTTAGGTATTTGGGATTAATGGAGGAAATCAATGGACGTATTAACAAAGGTTCCTGTAAAAGAGCAGGATGCAAAAGTAAGAGCAACTAATTTTGAAGAGGTTTGTCTGGGCTATGAGCTGGAAGAGGCTATGGCCGAAGCAGCCAGATGTATTAACTGTAAAAATGCCCACTGTATTGAGGGCTGTCCCGTTTCCATCAATATTCCCGGTTTCCTGCAGAAGGTTGTGGAAGGTGATATTGAAGGCGCATACCAGATTATCAGTGAATCCTCAGCCCTTCCCGCAGTCTGCGGACGCGTGTGTCCCCAGGAGACCCAGTGTGAGGGCGTTTGTATCCGGGGAATCAAAGGCGACCCTGTCTCTATCGGAAAGCTGGAGCGTTTTGTGGCTGACTGGGCCCGCAAAAAGGGGATAAAGCCGGAAGGCGCTAAGGAGAAGAAGGGCAAGAAGGTAGCCGTAATCGGTTCCGGCCCCGCAGGACTTACCTGTGCCGGAGATTTGGCAAAACTGGGCTATGACGTTACGATTTTCGAGGCCCTTCACGAAGTGGGCGGCGTATTGGTATACGGCATTCCGGAGTTTCGTCTTCCCAAGGAAGAGGTAGTGGCAAAGGAAATTGAAAACGTGAAGTCTCTGGGCGTTAAGATTGAAACCAACGTGGTAGTGGGTAAATCCGTAACCATCGATGAATTGCTGGAAGAGGAAGGCTTTGATGCGGTCTTTATCGGTTCCGGTGCAGGACTTCCCAAGTTCATGGGGATTCCCGGAGAGAATGCCAACGGAGTATTTTCCGCTAATGAGTACTTAACCAGAGCCAATCTGATGAAGGCATTCGACGAAAATTCCACCACTCCCATTATGAGAGACGGAAAGATTGCGGTAATCGGCGGCGGAAATGTGGCTATGGATGCAGCCCGTACCGCCCTTCGTATGGGTGCTGAGGTGCATATCGTTTACCGAAGAAGCGAAGAAGAGCTTCCTGCCAGACTGGAAGAGATTCATCACGCAAAGGAAGAAGGCATTATCTTCGATTTACTGACCAATCCAACGGAGATTCTGGTGGATGAGAACGGCTGGGTCTGCGGAATGAAATGCGTGCGCATGGAGCTGGGAGAGCCGGATGAGTCCGGAAGAAGACGCCCTGTAGTAAAGGAGGGCTCTGAATTCGTAATGGAAGTGAATGCGGTTATCATGTCCCTGGGAACCAGCCCCAACCCCTTGATTTC
>JBNMJJ010000200.1:0-4954 GCA_050873745.1 Lachnospiraceae bacterium
ATGTTATCCAGAATAAGGGGCTTTTTCCCCATATGACGGTAGAAAAGAATATTACCTATGTTCCCGTAATCAGCGGAAAAAAGGACAGGAAGGAAAATCATGAGCTGGCCCTGCAGCTATTAAGGCAGGTGGGGCTGGAGGAAGAGATGGCTTCCCGCTATCCTTCGGAGCTGTCCGGGGGGCAGCAGCAGAGAGTGGGAATTGCCAGAGCGCTGGCGGCACAGCCGCATATTTTGCTGATGGATGAGCCTTTTGGCGCATTGGACGAAATTACCCGCCAGAGTATGCAGGATGAGCTGCTTCGGCTTAAGGCTGATTTGGGGCTGACCATCGTTTTTGTGACCCATGACATCCGGGAAGCGGTGAAGCTGGGGGACCGGGTGCTGGTAATGGATGAAGGCTCCACTGTGCAGTTGGGGACGCCTGAGCAGATTAAGGCCAATCCGGCCAATGATTTTGTGAGGGGGCTTTTACAGGCAATAGCGTGAGAAGAAGTTCAGAGGCTTATGCGAAGCATATGCCGGGCTTGCGCCTGGAGGACGTCTGAAAAAGGGCATTCTTTCCCGCTGATTTGAGGGTACCGGCAAACGTGATTTGAGATGCGTGGTAGTGGCATGTGTGGAAAGGGTTTTGGAAAGAGAAGGAAGACGCTTTGGGGAAGGCAGCAGGAATAGTGTATAAGGGGAGGTAAAAGTATGAATTTACATCGACCGGATGTTAAGGTGACGGATGCAGGGGAAGCATTGCAGCTATTGAAGGATGGCAATAAGCGGTATCTGAGCAATAAGCTGTCGGATAAGAACGACTATAAAGAGATTCGGCAGAGGCTGGCCAACGGGCAGCAGCCTTTTGCCATTGTGTTGTGCTGTTCGGACAGCCGGGTTTCACCGGAGATTGTTTTTGACCAGAAGCTGGGGAACATTTTCGTGGTGCGAAATGCCGGAAATGTGGTGGATGAAGCGGTACTGGGAACGATTGAGTATGGTGTGGAGTATTTGGGCAGTCCTTTGGTTGTGGTAATGGGACACAGCCAGTGCGGCGCCGTGGCGGCTGCCTGCAAGGGAGGAGAACTGTCGGAGAATATACAGTGGATTGTACATAAAATTGCACCTTCAGTAGAGCAGGGAAATGAGGTTGACCAGATTGTCCGCATCCATATCCGCAGAATGGCGGACCAGATTCGCCAAAATGAAATCATCAGGCGTTTTAACACAGTGGTAGAATCGGCCTGTTATAATACCCTTACCGGGGAAATAGAATGGCTGTAGTGTGAAGAGAACTTCTAGAGGCTTATGCCAGAGGGCAAAATCATGCCCAAAGGGCATGCGCAAGAAGTTCTAGCTTCACACCGAAGAATGCCTGAAAAACGGCATTCTTCATCGGGATTTGAGATGCGGCAGGGCAGTATCATGGAGGATAGCGTAAAAGGGGGCTGTCATTTGAAAACGGGCCTGTTACATAAAGTGGATTGGCCTAAGGAATTAACCTGCTGTATCAAACTGATTCGAGTAGGCACATAGCATATTTTTCTTTTCCAGTGCCCATAATACTCTGAAATTTTGTCTGTTTTCTCGCCTGTTTATGGGCTGGTGATATGGTATTGTTTATATCAGAAAAAATATATCTGCTCTGCCCAAAAATCAGGAGGATTTTAGGCAATGCAGGCTAATTTTTTCGCATATAGAAAATAGCAAGATTATGTAAACTAAGATTAGGCGTAATTTTGCCTGTTAAGAAAATAAATCAGGCAGAGGAGAGTTCTTTTTTTCTATATGCCTAATCCTTTGCTCAATTCTATTGAATGATGAAGGCCGCTGCATTCTGATGAAGAAACATTGGAGGGCAGCGGCCTTAGTTTTAAGCGAACACGGTAGTTTTGGAAAAGAGCCTGGAAAAGAAGTGGGAATATATGAACTATCCTCTATATGATTAATCATTGGCAGTAAAATTAAAAGCATATCTCATATAGTAAATTTATGAAATAAGATAAAAGGGTTTTTGGAGGAAATAGATATATGATTACAAACGAGATGCAAGTACTAAAGAGTGAGTGGAGAAAAAAGTCATGGTCAATTCCTGACCTTTTGGGTGGAAAGCAAGAATATTTTTCGTTAGTCAAACAATTAGTGGAACTTGTTGGAGTAAATCAGATAACAGACGTGGATGTAGTGCCTGACTTAAAAGGAATTTCCACGCCAAGACTATGGCGGCAATATATTCCGTTTTTAAAAGCTGTCGGCCTTGTAGGCAATCATGTTGGCGTATTACAGTTGACTGAGAGTGGCATCGCATTTAAAAATGATTTGACTCCGCAGCACTTAGCGAATCTTATGCAGAGTAGGTTTCGACTTTTTGGGGAGATTCTGGAGATTTTGTCCTTAGAATCCGGGACTGTACAGGAAATCAACTCAAAGCTTTGCGAAAGTTATAAGTTGAACTGGGAAAATTGCAGTAATACACGAAAAAGAATGGATTGGTTGGAAGTTCTCGGTTTGATAGAAGATGTTGGAAATCGAAAGTGGAAAGCAACAGAAGATGGATATGAGGCTCTCAAAACATGGTGTCTTATAACGCCCAATCTACTGGAGTCTTTTGAAACCATAACGCAAGAAATTTCAATTTCGTTGCCACCTTCTGAAATAGAGGTTTTACTTCAGCATTTGCATGAAACACCGGAACTGCACAAAAAACGTAGTACTTACAACATTTGGGTTCCAAGCCCCAATCGCATTGATAATTTGCGTGTAATTACACAATTCGCTTTGGAACGAATCTCGAGAGCTGAATTATTTCAATTTATTGAAACGGAGTTTAATCTTAAAACAAGCAGTGTCGAATCCATGCTACCATTTTTAAAGGCATCAGGGCTTATAGAAGAAATTGGGCGGAACATCTATATTGCAACTTCTGCAGCGAAAGCATGGTGTGAGACGGGGGAGGATTTGGATTTTGTGCGAATCCTCCATGCGCATATGCGCTTTGTTGGAGAAATGATTAAGGCTACAGAAAATGATATCGTGCGCAATGAACTTTATGCTCAGGCCAAGGGATATGGACTCAATATGGAAAAAGCCAGATGGATTGCTGGATTTTTACTGGAGGCAGGTCTTTTGGAGGAGCCACGTTATCTCTATTTAAAAGCGACCCCACTTGGAAACAGTTTTGTTCAGAGTTTGCCATTGATAGATGAATCTATCTATAAAGAAAAAGGGGAGGCAGATGCTGTTACGGCTACAGTAGATTCGGACAATTCGGATATTGATAATGCGGAACAACTTTTTAATAGGCTTCATGCAGCAGCGATTGATCCTATGGCAGAAGGTAAAGGTGCTGGTGTAGCATTTGAAGAGGCGATTGCTGATATCTTCCATTTTATAGGGTTTGATGCGAAAAGAATTGGTGGTTCTGGAGATACGGATGTGATTGTCCGCTGGAAGGATGCTAATGGGGAAAGCATGATAGGAATTATCGACGGAAAATCAAAATCCGGAGGAACGGTATCCCATAATGATATAAGTGACGTGGCAATTGATACGCATAAAGAAAAAAATAATGCAGATTTTGTTGCAATCATAGGGCCGGGGTTTAGTGGGGATACTATTCGAAATCATGCTAGAAAAAAAGGTTTTGCCCTTATAAGTGATACTGAATTAATTGAAATAGCACGTATGTCTTCGGTATTAGGATTGAGTTTACAGGAACTCTCCCTTATTTTTGAGGTGCCAGAAGGGCTTTCTCGTCTTGCAGAGGTTGTTTCTGCCAGACAACGGGAGATGGATATTATCACACTTGTTGTTTCTGCATTCGGTAAGGAACAAGAGATACTGGGAGGGCTTTCGGCTCGTGATATGTATTTGTTGCTGCGAGAGACGGATATTTCGCCATCTTTGGAGGAACTGTTAAGTATTTTTGAGACTCTTTCGCAAAAAGAAATTGGCGTATTGTCTTTGAGAAAAAAAGCACCTTCCGCAGAGAATATAATATATGAATTGAAAAGCGAAAGAGGAACGGTAAATAGACTTCGTGCACTGGCATCTGCAATAGAGAAAGGAGCGAAATGAGTGATAGGCTCCTCGTCTAGTTATTACGAACTGCAAAAGTTATTATGTGGCAGATACATATAATTACCAGCTCCCAACTAAATCCCCCCAAACCACCGGCTGCTGATGCTCTTACGCATCAGCAGCTATTTTATTTTTTGAGTCAGATAACATCTCTCCACAACCCAATTCCCTCAACGCAATAGCTTTTCAGATTTTTTCATTAGTCGAATATCCAGATTACTTGTCGAAACGTGCGTACACTTATATAGTGTAAACAGATACAACAAATTACAGTGATGTCTGAAATTACTGTTAATTTAATTTTATGGAAATGGAGGAAGAAAGTGGATGTATGGGGGAAAAAATTTAAACAGACAGCAATGAAAATGATTGATGTCATCTATCAGGGGGATAAGTTTTTCACAGAAGAATTTTGCGACTCAGAAGCCGAACTATGGCTGCCGCATATATGGAGAGGAAGCACGGCAAAAGAAATAAAAATGTATTTCAAATGTCTAATGACGGGTATCAATAGGATTTGGCATAAATCCTGTACGATTATAGAACATACACAGGACAGTCTGGTTGTTACGGGAAATTATCATGTGGAATGGAAAGAAAAACAGATACAGAAAGAAGCTCTGCATTACACGATGGTAATCAAAGTATTGCCAAATGGACAAATGAAGCTCAGATACCTGCATATATCATCGGATAACGAGAAGGAAAAGAAGTACCATATTAAGGATATACAGGAGAGGGTGTTTTTTGTCGTAGAAAGTGAAGTGCTTTATTTGGAGGCTGTACATAATCATGTGCTTTGGCACTGTAAACATTTTATTGTTGAAACGACAGATTCTTTGAAGGAGGTAGAGAAGAGATTATCGGATAATTTTTACAGAGTCCAGAGA
>JBNMJJ010000201.1:0-4951 GCA_050873745.1 Lachnospiraceae bacterium
AGCATATCCTCATCCTCCATAATCTCATACTTCGGGAAAATGTCCTTATAGAGGTGGACAAACAGTTGTTTCTGTTTTACCGGTGCCGACAGATGCAGCCGCTTAAAACGGCACTTAAATCTCTGAGTAGCACAGTTGATAACGTATTCTAAAAATGCCTTAATGATTTCTTTACGTTTAACGAAGAGTCAATGGCCATTTCGGTCTACCAACTCCTCCTGACGCTCCGGGTCGCTTATCCAACGCTTAATGTCGCAGAATACGCAAAAGCCCTCATCAATATAGCTGGAATGAAAAAGACGATTTGCCTCATGGCCAAAAACATAGTCTACCTTACCTTCCTGAATGTTCATTACACCTACCATGGAAGGAAGAATAGGGGTTTCCTCACCATTTTCATCCGATTCATACAGCACATAGTTTGCCTCATTCTCACGAAGTTCCTCTCTAATCGGATCTCCCTCCAGGCTCTCCAAATAGCTGGAATCCAGATAGATGCCTGCTGTCGTATTGGATGTTCCAAAATCAATGGCAAGAGGCATATCTATTTCCCTTGGCTTTCTTACCTGAAAATCCATCACCTGTACACCATATACCTGCAAATGAATGGGCTCTACGTCCAACTCTCCCTCATACAGTCGATAAAGCAAATCCGATTGACTGCGGTCCATACAATAAAGCCGGTAGTTTTTTACCGGGGAATCCTTGCATTCTATCTGTGCCGACTTAATCAGATACAATTCTTCCGTATTTCCCTTAAGCTGTCTGACCTGAAAAATAGCGCAAATCTGGCTGCCGCTGACCAACAGAGCATTGGTATCCACAATCTCAGGCTGAAAACCAATGGTAAAGCCGTCTGCTGCGGATATTCCCAGTCCTGTATAGGAGATGATTCTCGCACACCCCTTAATACTTTGAGGAAGCAGGATAACATTAGTTCTTTTCAGCATTTCTTCCAGACGCTCTACCCCTTCTTTTCGCTGTCTGGTAATGAACATATTCTCCTTTCTTCCCCGGAAGCGCATAATCTGCTGAATCAAAATATCCTTATCCAGTGGCGCCTGAATCCCGTTAATAATCTTCTCCCTCCAACAAATATCCCTCAGCTGGTAGGTAGTCATTAACTCCAGCTCTGTTCTGTTGTAATAATGGTTTTCTTCTTGTATGGTACTATTCTGATTTAATATGTATGTATATCTATCCATCTTTCGTTTTACTCTCCTGCCAGCTTAATACAGTGCAATTTCGTCCATCTGCATAGTCTCATCTATTCCAATAATGCCAAAATGATATTTCCAAAACACCCTCACTTCAAAGCCTATGGGAAGAAACAGGGTCTTCGCCAAATCAAGCACTTGTTTTTCCTGTTGATTTCCTTCTGCCTCCAGGTAAAGGATTAATTTTTTTCTCTCCGCTTTTATCTGATACAAAATAGCGCCGGGATAGAGAATCCGTACTGCACTTCGGAATCGGTGCAGAGATGAACCGGTTTCAGTCTGTATCAGGAGCAAAGCCGCCAGGCGATTCTGCTTATCTGCTTCAATCGACCTAAAAGCCTCAGCGGCCCCGCTCCAATAAGCGCCGCTTCTGACCTCATTTAACAGACTCTTAATGTAGATTTCTCTTCTGGTCAATCCATGGTGCAAATCTGTATAAACAAGCACATGCAGCATGGCATCGATTAAATACTGCCGAAATTCTTCGTACTCCGTCTCGTCTATTTCACAGCCTTCAGGATTTAGGAGTTCCTGAAATATATCCGCAAAACGATACAACAGATTTACTTCTATCTCTTCTGCAGTGATGTCCGTTTCATTGATACAAAAAAAGGACTGCTCATAAAAGGGACTGTATTCCTTTGCCTGTTTAAAAAATAGTTCCTCTTCCTTCCAGCCCTGCTTTTTTGCTCTCAATACTATATCCCATAGAAAATTCAAATTAATTACCTCCTGCCTGCATTCCTTTGCCTTCCTCAGCCAATATTGAAATGGCTAGTAAATCAGCCTTCCCATACATAGAAAATCCGGCAGAATTTTCTGTGCCTGTGTCACCAGAAAGCTCATAATATCCTCATTCAGATAATTTGTCCTGTCCACTGCCTTAAACTCAATAATCATAGGCTGGCCTGGCTTATTTATCCGAAACTCATCAAAAATAAAGGCATCCATGTTGTAATTTCCCGGAATAATTTCCTCCGGTAAAGAATCACAAAGAATAAAATCGTGAAATTGCACATACCCTTCATAAGGAAAGGCTTCCATCAGCCTGCCCATCTCACCTTTCGTTTTAATGCTCATCCGGTACATCTCCGTAATGGCTCCCGAAAAACTGTTTTTATATTGATTGGAGAGTATAGGATAGGGATACTGATTCTTTTTTTCATCCTGATTAATCCGGTACAGCTGCCACTCCCACGGCTTTTCTTCAGGACAGGTAATAAAAAGATCCCCATTTAAACGACGGATATCCGTAATCTCCACATCCCTGTTTTGAACAATATATTCACATTCAGGATTCAGCCTCTGCGCAAAAATCTGATGCTCATAATTGATTTTATCAATGCAGGGGTCCGGATATGTGCTGCTCTTTTCCCGGATTGGATACAGATTCCATAAGGGAATCACACCATATTCCACTGCACCCCCATATTCTTCCAAATCAGGGTGTATTTCCAGAATAGGCTCCTCCCCCTTCAGTTCTTCGCATTTTACCAAATAAACATCAAACAGCTTATTCAGATATGCTGTACATACGGTGCTCCAGGGCTGACCACTGGTGGAAAAAATAGAGTACAGTTCTTCTATCAATTTTAAATATTTTTGACTTTTCTTCAGACGAAAGTCAGCGCAATATTCCCGATTACGGGTTTTAATTATACCGCTAAAAAGTCTGTCTTCTTCTTTGCACAGCTTATAAACCTGGGAGGCACTAACCTTAATAAAAACGGTGTACAGCCTCCTTTCCCTCCCTCCGTCCAGTTCCTTTTGTATATCCTGACAGGTTAGTTCTATTGTTTGTGTGTCTTCCGAACACATAGGATACATGAAGGAATCTGTAGCATCATAATGCTTCAAATCGGTCATCGTAATAGAAATGGCATATCGCTGCCTTGGAGACCGGCATTCCTGCAGTACCTTTTTTTCCAACTCCTGATACGCCTGCCTGTTATAATCATGAACTTTTAACAAAGCCTCCTCCACAACCTGTCTGAACAGGCTTCTTTCCTCCAATTCAACGATTTCCAGCATCCTTTTTTTGATATATTCTGTCAGTTCAAAGTCTTGCTTCACCATATTTTCCTCTTTTGCAAAATAAGTCATTCTTATAGATTATTCCCGGATACATCTGTTTCTTTATCCTTCTGGGCTGCCTCCTGTTCCTGGGCGGCCTTTTTATTGGCAGCATCCTCATCTATTCCCAGAGCATCCATCTTCCGGGTAATTTCGTTCAATTCTTCCTCCATCTTTGAGGATGCGTAAATATCCTTTGCCAGCAGATAGTATTTTTTAGCCGAAACATAGTCCTTCGCTTCTGCCGCCTCCTTGGCCTGCTTCACATATCCCTCCGCCTCTGCTTTTTTTGTTTCCTGTCCCGCCAGCTTCTCTTCTGCAATCGCCAGTTTCTCCTCTACAGCTTTCTGCTGAATTTCGTCCTCCAGCTCTTCATGCACCTTTGCTGCTGAAGAATAGAACACGATAGCGCTTTCATAATTTCCTTTAATAAAGGCTTCGTCTCCCTGCGCCGCATAGTTTGCAGCCGATTCCTGTTTCGTCAACAGCTTTTGCCTTTCTTCTGCTTCAGCTTCTTTCTCGGCCTTCTGTTCTGCATACAGCTTTTCCAGAGCATTCAAAGCCGACTGCCTTCCTTCATCAAAATAAATTTTTCCGGCAAGAGCTTTGGCTTCCAAATATTTTTCTTCCGCCTTATCATACTGAAGGTTTAACGCCAGCGTGTCCCCCAGATTAATCAGGTCATAAACGGCCAGGTAATCCGCCGTTAATTCCATTTTTTCTTCAATATAATCGAGCCCCACATTGTCCACATACCGGGAACGTTTTGCCGCCTGGCTGTAGCTGTTTTGAGCATCCATATATTTATCCTTCTCCAGTGCTTCTTCTCCGGCAAGCACCGCTTCAATCAACTTCATGTAATCCCCCAGCTTTTCTTCCATTTTGCTGTCCTTAAGCTCTTCTGCCAGATTCAGCGCCGCCTTACACTCCTCTCCGGCCCGGATATAGTTGTCTGCCTGGATATACTCCAAAGTATTCGTAAAATTCAGCTCCATCTTCCTGATTTTTTCCTGTTTCCGATTATAACGCATCACCAGAATGACGGTCAGAATGACTGCTGCCACGAAAAGAGGAATCAAAAGCATCAGTATTCTGCGTATTCTTCTCTTCCGATTGGGGTCCGTAAATACCTTATTAATAAAAAGCGTCACAAAGGTATACTTGCCCAGATTTTCAGGCTGCTTGGAAAGAAGCATATCCTCTACACGGTCGACGGTTTCCTGTGGTTCAGTGGTAGCTTCTTCAAAAATATCCTTGAGTTCTCCATCATCAATATGCTCCCAAATTCCTCTGGTACACAGAGCTATGGCATCTGCATCGGTAAGCTTGATTTTCTTTGAAATATAGGGATGGAAAGCTTTTTTTTGTCCTAAGTAAGCATATAGATTGTTTCTTTCTTCATGCCTGGCTACCCTGTCCAGTTCAATCTTCTCTGCCTTTGCCAAATCAGCCGTCAGCGATTGGTCCGTAGACTTAAGCTTAACAAATCCATTTCGAAAAAGATGCAGCCGGATATTTCCTGCCTGACCATAACGAAACTTTACATAATTGGTTAAAATAATCATTACCGAAGCTTTTAACTTCATTTTACTCCTTGCTTGTATCAGGACTTGATTCGCTGTCTTCAGACAGGTTTTCATCCTGTTCCTGCTCATGGATGG
>JBNMJJ010000202.1:0-4890 GCA_050873745.1 Lachnospiraceae bacterium
ATGAATGTTCCATTATCGTTCTTGAAATTTCCACGCTCAAAAGAAAAACATTTATCGTAAGTCAGTTTGATATATTCATTTTTACTATCAAATGTCCATCCGGCTTCTTCTGCATAAACATCAGAATCGACATACAGTTTTTCTCTCCATGGTCTTGGATTCTTTTTCAATTCATATAACACACTTTGTGCCTTTTCATCTCCAATCATTGCCAAACAGCCTAAAAGACTACTTCCCTCATTCTCTGATTTTGTCGCCATGAGCTTTTCAATCAGCTTGTCTCTGACTTCGCCATCAGCTTTATAATACAGCTCACTTGGATAATATATTTCTTTTTCACAAGCTGCTCTTGCAATCTCCTTGCAATCAATTCCTCTTGTCATTAAATCATTGAAAAGCTCACCCTCATCAGATGAATAAAAATCATCTTCCTCTGTAACTTTCAGTTTCTCTATAACCTGTTTCTTTTTTTCTTCTATTTCCTGTAATGACCAGTTATTGACTTCTTCTCTATGGTGTCTTGCTCTGCAACTCCAACAGAGTCCTTCAAACCCTAAATCCGTTCCACACTCTGAACATTTATATTTTAATCCCATAAGTTTCTCCTTTCAAACTTGCTGGTGGCGGATGATTCTCAAAACCGTCTGTGGATGGCAAGTACACAGAAGATAACTGCATAAGCGGTACAAGGGGGTGTAGCCACCTTGACGGAACGAAGCGACGAAACATTCTCAGTCAAGCAGCCTTGTTCTGCTGACAGAAAATGAAGCTCCGCAAGACACACGATACTCCCGACAGGAGAGTATAGAAGTGCATTCTTTAGTTCCTAAAGGGATTTTTGCTCTTGCTCATTTTCACTTACTCAAATATCCGCCGATATTTCTCTTTCAGTTCTTCTTGGGCTGCTTTGATAATCTTGCTACCACCGTTTTCGGGCACTTGTCCCCAAATAGCCCATAGAACATCTCGCCATAGCATTCTACAGTTGAGTCCTTGGCAGTAATGCGAATAGTGGCAAATGCATCGTTCGCCGATGCGGTAAAATGTTCCGTCTTGCGGCGTTGAATATCTTTTGGCAACTTGCCGCTGCCATTATTTTTTAATTCCTTTACCATTGTAGGATTAAGTTGAGAAACCAAGCCGAAGATATGCTCTGTTGTAATGGAATCAAAACTCTGTCCATATACGGTATAGCAGACAGCCACATAGCAAGCAAACTGTAGCAAAGGCTCATCTACATCTTCGGGAGACAATTCCGGCGACACAGTGCAAGGTGGATAAGATGAAAGCCAGTTGTCTTTTTCGCCCTCAATAAAATACCGTTTTTGAACCTTTGCTTCTATGAATTTCCCTAATGTATAGCGAATTTCTTCCCAACCTACAAGCTTTCGTATAGTATCACAGAAAATAACGGTATCATTATATGGAAAACCCTTTAACGGCAATCGTGATAGGTAACGCTCCAGCAGTTGACTTGGGAGAAATGGAGTCCCTTTTTGATTCCGTATAATTACTGGATAGTCAGAATGATTTTCTCTTGCGGTTCCGTTTAGTATATCTTGAATGCACTGGTCGGAGTGTTCCAGAACCTCTTGAGCGGTATCTGGCTTATGGATAAGATAATAACGACCATTCACACCGTCACGCTTTGGTAAAGCCATTGTATCCCTCCTTGTAAATTCATATCAATCGTTCACGTTACTGGTAAAAATATACCATAAAACCTGTGAATAGCAGGTTGTTTCTTCCCTGTACCAATTATGTAAGCGTTCATTGTAAAGCACCCGCTTATGATGACAGGCCCCTTATGTGCCAGTGCAACATCTAGCAAAACGTTATGGTCTGTATCATCCATTTCATGCCTATACTGCTTTCCATGCCTGGTTCTCAATATATAAGGTGGGGCTAAATATATCAAAACTTTCTCATGGTTGAATCTCTTCATTAACTCTACAGCAGGTCGGTTTTCAATCTGAACACCTTTCAACCTTTCTGCCGCCTATATAATCTTAGCCGGAAGATTACACCAGTCCCGAGAAGCATAGGCTCTTTCCCTTCCCTTCACATCATTTTTCCAGCCTACCTTCTCTCCATTCGTCCTGAATCCATGCCCCATATTTAGGCGCATATAAAGATTAACTGCTTTGCCAAAACTATCTTCTGGTACCGCTGCAAAAGCATTATCATACACTTGCCTTGCATAGGGAGTAAAATAGATTTCATGAGCCAACCGCTCCGGGTCTTTCTTTATCCATTCAAACAAATTAAATGATAGCATACAGTCAATGATAATGTAGTCATAAGCTTATTTTAATCTATTCAAATAAGTTCTGGGAACCTTCTCCCTGCCAAAATACATGGAAATCAACTCCGTCTCCAAAACAGACAGTTCAATATTCGTTGGCATCAGGTCGATTCCCTCTTCATGATAAAGGATTTCGCTTTAATTTTCAAAATCCATATTTTTATTGGTGATTTCTCTCAATATAGTTGAAATACTTATTCCTATTTACATTTTTGTATACTTTTCAAGCTGTTCATCAATATCTCGCCCGCCATACATCACACGGATAATGGTCACTAACGCATTTTTCACATCCGGAATATATAGCACACAATAATTATCCACAGGCATAATCCTCAATCCTCGGCTGTGCCACGGTTCTTTTTCGTATGCACGAAATCTCTCTGGCATCTGGTCAAGACTTAAAATGCTCTCTTCCAGCCGGTCAAGCTGTTCACTGGCATTTTCAGGGGACTGCAATTCATAAGCGATATATTCGTATACATTACGAAGGTCATTATCTGCCTGTGCTGAAATTTTAATTTCAAAAATCATAGGTTGTAATCCTTACGGATGTCTGCAAAGGCTTTACTTGCTGACTTCGTGCGTCCGTCTTTCATGTCCGCATATCCTTTCTCCAGCTCTACGTTCATTTCTTCCTCAGATAAAGCAATCATATCCACAGGTCTCGCAGATGGGATTTTCACTTCAAATGGAAGTCCTCTCTGAAGAATAATCTGTTTATAGAACATATTGATAGCGTTGGAAGCAGGAATGCCCAGGGCGGAAAGAATGCCTTCTGCCTGTTCCTTAACGTCCGGCTCAATTCGTGCATATAAATTCGCTGATTTTGTTGCCATAATACACTGCTCCTTTCATGAATTTCTTATACCCATATTATACGCATTTGTAAGTACAATAGCAATACAAAAATAAGGAGTTTATATTTCATTCATTAAAATCGGTCGAAATCCTCCTGGGTAACCAATAAAGTCCCAAATTTCATTCATATTTCTAAAAGATATTGGTTTGTTCTATCCTTTCCACTACTTTTTTGGTTATGTTTATACAAGTGTGCCATCCGCAGCCAAATCCTCGGTCAAATCCGTAACTATATCTCCTTTGGACTGGAACTCAGTGGCAGTAAAGGGAATGCCCGCTGCGGCCTGAGGCCAGATGCCAACCGTATGGTCAATATAGTAGGGGCCGAAGCCGGAGTTTTCAATCTCTTCCATGCTCAAGTCCCTGGTCAACTGGTGTACAATCGTTCCCACCATTTCAAAATGGGCCAATTCTTCCGTTCCAATATCCGTCAGAAGCCCCGCCACCTCCCGATAGGGAGCGGCAAAACGCTGGGAAAGATACCGCATGGATGCACTCAATTCGCCGTCCGGTCCGCCATACTGAGAGATAATATACTGTGCCAGCTTTGCATTCGGTTGACTGATGTTTACCGGATACTCCAATCTTTTTTCATAATTCCACATCTATTCTTCTCCTCCTTCCCATGGCCAGGGCTGCACCGTCCATAAAAATTCCTTGGTTCCGCCTCTGGCATTATCCAGATTAAGAGGCCCATATCTACGGCTGTACTCTTTTACTTTTTCCTTTTTCATCTGATTGTAATAATCAAAATACTGCATTGCCTCCTGATGACAGGGATGGGTATCCAGGAACAAAACCAGTTCAATTACCGCAAAATCCAGTATACCGATTTCTTCCAATAATCTGTCCTTTTCACATTTCATCTCACACATCTCCTTCCGGTAAAGGGTTTATCCAGAGCGGGGAAAATCGTTCCATTACGATAGCCTTTTTCCAGATTTTCGTACATATCGATGGATTCCTGCAGAGGAACATAGGCCATTCCCAAAGGAAACTCATCTGGACGAAAGCTGTTGGAAAAACAAGTCATATTCTGGCTTCTCATCATATTCATTTCCATTTCGTTAATTGCTGACATATAACAAAATTTACTATGTCTTTTCTCTCCTTTTTCTTCTTACCCCTATGATATGTGACAAAATCCCTCCCGTTCCTGCCTTTAAGTATTTTTTTCGGTATGACAAAAAAACTGCCGTAAACTCTGTTTTGAAGTTTTTTACAAAACCTCTTTTCAGAATTTACAGCAGTCATGATTATCGGCTTTCTCCCAAAAAGAACAGGGCCACCGTACCAGGGCCGGAATGTGCTCCGATGGTGGGGCCAATGTCATTCAGTAAAAAGTTTTTTATTCCGAAACGCTTTTCTATCTCTGCCTTTACCAGATTGGCATCCTCAAGGCAGTCTCCGTGGCTGATAAAAATCATATCATTCTTTTCCCGGAAGCTGCCCAGCTTTTCCTCCATATAGTCCACCAGGCTGTGGAGAGCCTTCTTTCTGCCCCTTACCTTGGAAATCGCTATAAGATGGCCTTCATTATCCACATGCAGGATAGGCTTAATATTAATCATACTTCCCACAATAGCGGTAGCCTTGCTTACTCTGCCTCCCCGGTGAAGGTGGAATAAATCGTCCACCGTAAAGGTGTGCACGAGATGAAGCCTGTTCTCTTCTATCCACTGGGCGGTCTCTTCCAGAGATTTGCCTTCTTTTTGAAGCTGAAG
>JBNMJJ010000203.1:0-4881 GCA_050873745.1 Lachnospiraceae bacterium
ATCTGGAAATTACGGGAATGGGCCCGAAAAATATCCAGGGGCATGAAGTCAAAACCACGGGCATACATTTCCTGCACAATTTTCATGTCCTTCATGGTGTCCTGTTCCTTTTTGGACAGGGTATCGCTCCTTTTCTTGTAATCTGCCATTACTGCCTCCAAATGCTTCTGTCCCTGACACATAATCTCATAGGAAAAAGCAGAAGCCCGGATGCTGAAATAAGCGGCATAATAGGCCAGTGGGTAATACACCTTACAAAAAGCGATTCTCCAGGCCATCATAACGTAGGCTGCCGCATGAGCCTTGGGAAACATATACTTTATTTTTTTACAGGACCAGATATACCAGTCCGGCACGTTTTGAGCCAGCATAGCCTCCTCCCACTCAGGCTTTAACCCCTTGCCTTTGCGGACGCTTTCCATAATGGTAAAGGAGAGGGAGCTTTCCACACCCATATTAATCAGGTAGGTCATAATATCGTCTCTGGTACAGATGGCTGTGGCAATAGTAGCCTTTCCCTCTTCAATCAGGGTCTGGGCATTTCCCAGCCACACGTCAGTACCATGAGACAGCCCAGAAATACGCACCAAATCCGAAAAGGTCTGGGGCTTCGTATCCAGAAGCATCTGGATAACAAATTCCGTACCAAACTCCGGTATGCCCAGAGAGCCCACCTGACAGCCTCCCAGCGCTTCCGGCGTCACCCCCAGAGCACTGGTATTCTGGAATAAAGACATTACCTTTGGGTCATCCAGCGGAATAGTGACCGGGTCCACCCCGGTTAAATCCTGGAGCATACGAATCATGGTAGGGTCGTCGTGTCCCAGAATATCCAGCTTCAACAGGTTGTGGTCAATGGAATGATAATCAAAGTGGGTAGTAATAATATCCGTCGTCATATCGTTAGCCGGATGCTGTACAGGGGTAAAGGAATTAATATCCTCTCCCACCGGCAGAACCACAATGCCTCCCGGATGCTGTCCCGTACTTCTTCTGATTCCCGTACAGCCATTTACCAGACGGTTGATTTCACAGGTTCTTTTCTTGATTCCCCTCTCTTCATAATAATTTTTAATATAACCGAAAGCAGTCTTATCCGCCATGGTTCCTATGGTTCCTGCCCTGAAGGTCTGTCCGGCCCCAAAGATAACCTCCGTATATTTGTGAGCCTTACTCTGATACTCACCGGAAAAGTTTAAATCAATATCCGGTTCCTTGTCTCCTTTAAAGCCCAGGAAGGTTTCAAAGGGAATATCAAAACCATCCTTATTCAGCTTCCTGCCGCACACCGGGCAATTTTTATCCGGCATGTCAATCCCGGCCCGGCCCGCAAAGCTGCGAACCTCCTCAGACTCAAAATCACTGTAAAAGCAGCCGGTGCAATAGTAATGAGGGCTCAGAGGATTGACCTCCGTAATTCCCGACATAGTAGCCACAAAGGAGGAGCCTACGGAGCCCCGGGAGCCTACCAGATAACCGTCTTCTACGGATTTCCACACTAATTTTTGTGCAATAATATACATCACCGCAAATCCATTGCTGATAATGGAGTTCAATTCCTTTTTCAGCCTGTCCTCCACAATTTGAGGCAGAGGATTGCCGTACATCTGATGGGCCTTATGATAACAAATATCCGTCAAAACCTGGTCTGAATTTTCAATCACAGGGGGACATTTATCGGGCCGCACCGGAGACAGCCTTTCTATCCGGGAGGCAATCAGGTTGGGATTGGTGATAACCACCTCTTTCGCCTTCTCACTGCCCAAATAGGAAAATTCCTTCAGCATTTCCTCCGTAGTTCTAAAATACAGGGGAGCCTGCTTGTCCGCATCCTTATAGCCCTTTCCAGCCGTAATAATCCTTCGGTAAACCTCATCCTCCGGGTCCAGAAAATGTACGTCGCAGGTAGCTGCCACAGGCTTATTGAACTGCTCTCCCAGTTCTACAATCCGTCTGTTAATTGCCTGAATATCCTCTATGGAGTTGACGTTCCTTACCCGTTCCGAGGCAATCATATACTCATTGTTTGCCAAAGGCTGGATTTCCAGATAGTCATAGAAATTCACCACCCTGGCAATCTCTGCATCCGACTTATCGTCCAGAAGATAACGATACAGCTCTCCCGCCTCACAGGCCGTTCCCAAAATAAGTCCCTCTCTGTATTTCATTAACAGGCTCTTGGGTATCTTGGGCTTTTTATTGTAATAGGTAAGATGGGATTGGGACACCAGAGTGTACATATTTATCCGTCCCTGCTCTGTAGCCGCCAGCAAAATAGCATGGTAGTAAGGCAATTTGCTCACTGCCCGGGGTGAGTTTTCCCCCAGAGCATTCACCTGAGCCAGGGTTTCCACTCCCTGCTGCCGCAGCCGCTTTTCAAATTCCAGGAAAATCTCCGCTGTAGCCCCTGCATCATCTACTGCCCGATGGTGATTCTCCAAAGAGATTTTCAGGATCTTGCAGACCGCATCCAGGGTGTGTTTACCCTGAGCAGGCAACAAAACTCTTGCCAATGCCAGGGTATCCACATAGGTATAATTCATGGGCAGTCCCAGCCTGCTGCAATTTTCCAGAATAAAACTCATATCGAAGCTGGCGTTATGGGCTACCAGTACCCCCTCGCCTAAAAAGTCCAGAAACTGCGGCAGCACCTCTTCAATCAACGGAGCATCCATCACCTGGTCGTCGTCAATTCCGGTTAATTTTACAATTTCATAAGGAATGGGAACCTGGGGATTAACAAAAGAAGAAAAACGCTCCTTAATTTCTCCTCCCTGCACCCTTACGGCGCCGATTTCAATAATCTTATTCTTTACCGGAGAAAATCCGGTGGTTTCAATATCAAAGATAACGAAGCTGTGGTCAAGGCTCTGCCCCTGATTTCCGGTAACGATTCCCTTTAAATCGTCTACCAGATAAGCCTCCATGCCATAAATAATTTTGAAAAAACCATCCGGGCCGGGATTCTCCTCTCCCGCCGCTTTCCTCTTCGCCTTTTCTTCCTTCCATAAATCCTCCCATACATGGTTGGCCTCAGGGAAGGACTGTACCACACCGTGGTCCGTAATGGCAATGGCCGGATGGCCCCACCGATAGGCCCTTTTTACGATTGCCTTTACATCAGAAACCCCGTCCATATCGCTCATTTTTGTATGGCAGTGCAGTTCCACACGCTTTTGTGTACTCATATCCATGCGCTCTGTGGTAAAGTTTTTGATTTTTTTTACTCCCACTAAAGAGCCAATGGTCAGTTCTCCGTCGAACTTATCCAGGGTAGAAAGCCCCTTGAGCTTGACAAAGGCTCCCTTTTTCAGCTCTGTCAGCAATTCCTCAAGCTGGTCATTACGGGTAAAGAGCTTTATGGTCATGGTATCCGTAAAATCCGTAAGGTCAAAAATAACGATGGTCTTTTCATTACGGATTTCCCGAGTATCCAAAGCGATAATCTGTCCCCGGATGGTGACCTCGCCCATTTCCCCAATAATATCCATGATAGGCATGGCCTCATCTTCAAAGTCCCTGCCATAGATAACGTCCGGGTTATCGGAACGCTTCATGGCCTGTTTAAAGTCTCTTCCTTCTCCTCTGGCGGGCCGCTGGAATCTGCCCTTTTCTTTCGATGAAAAATCTGCTCTGTCCGTTTTTTGCGCCGGGGCAGCAGTCTTTTCTCCTCTTTTCTCTTCTCTTGTGGGCTGCCCGGGATTATCCTCATTAGCCTCTGCGGACAGCCCTTCTGCCGCACTTTCTGCTCTTCTGGAAATGGCGGCCACCTGCTGCCGGATGCGCTCCCTGTCTTCTCTTCCATAATCCCCCTCTTCCTTTTCATAAAAGTTCAGGGAAATGGCGGCGTGCATTCCGCAGCGTTCTACTAAAATCTTTTCCAATATGGAAATAAGCTCCTCCGCCTTATCCTGATACAATACCGTATCGGGAAGGATAAGCTCCAGCCGATTCTCCCCCGGGTAGGAAAACTCTCCGTGCTTGACCATGGAATAAAGGACATGGTTATACTGCTCCAGTTCCAGAAGGATGCTTTTTCGATAAATTTTTATCAGATTTTCCAGATTATACTGACCTGATAAGGAAAACTTCTCCTGTATCTTGAGCTGTATCCGTTCATGAGGAAAAAGCTGATTGACGATTTCTTTCTCCGTTTCCAGTACCAGCTCTTTTTCCAGAAGATGGTCGCTGTAGAGATAGACTCTTAAAAAATCCTTCTGCCGGTTGCTGGTCACCCTCTCTACCGTGGTGTTTTCCAGCATGGTATGCAGACGTTTATTTAATTTTAAGGTCGGAAAGACCTCCAAAAATGTTTTACCCATACTTTACTCATTCCAATGCAGTAATTCTTCTCTCAAGGTATCCAGTAATTTCTCTTCCGGAACCTTTTTTACAATCTGCCCCTTCTTGATTAGCAGTCCCTCGCCGATTCCCCCGGCGATTCCGATGTCCGCCTCTTTAGCCTCTCCCGGCCCGTTGACCGCACATCCCATTACCGCTACCTTTATGTCCAGAGGAATATCTTCTACCAAATCCTCTACCTGATTTGCCAGCTTGATTAAATCGATTTTCGTTCTTCCGCAGGTGGGACAGCTTACCACCTCCACGCCTCCTTTTCGCAGACCCAAAGTTCTTAAAATCAGCCTGGCGGATTTGATTTCTTCTACCGGGTCTCCCGTTAAGGACACACGGATAGTATCCCCTATTCCCTGATTGAGAATAATGCCCAGCCCTATGGCGGATTTAATGTTTCCGCTGGTTACCGTACCGGACTCCGTAATTCCCACATGCAGAGGATAATTGGTTTCCTTTGCCAAAATCTCATGAGCCTGCACGCACATCATCACATCCGAGGATTTGATGCTTACTACCAGATTATCA
>JBNMJJ010000204.1:0-4876 GCA_050873745.1 Lachnospiraceae bacterium
AGGAATGGACCGTTATGAAGCGAGAAAGGCTATCGTTAAGGAATTGGAGGAGATGGGCCTTCTGGTTCGTATTGAGGACCATGTACACAACGTAGGCACCCACGACCGCTGCAAAACCACCATTGAACCTATGATTAAGCAGCAGTGGTTCGTAAAAATGGAGGAGCTGATTAAGCCCGCAGTGGAAGCGGTAAAATCCGGTGACATCCAGTTGATTCCGGAAAGAATGAACAAGACCTATTTTAACTGGACCGACAATATCCGTGACTGGTGTATCAGCCGTCAGCTCTGGTGGGGACACCGGATTCCGGCTTATTACTGTGAAAAGTGCGGTGAAACTGTGGTGGCGGCCCAGGCCCCTGCTGCTTGTCCCAAGTGTGGCTGCAGCCATCTGACCCAGGATGAGGATACGCTGGATACCTGGTTTTCCTCTGCCCTCTGGCCTTTTTCCACTTTGGGCTGGCCGGAAGAAACGGAGGACTTAAAGTATTTTTATCCGACGGACGTGCTGGTAACCGGATATGATATTATTTTCTTTTGGGTAATCCGTATGATTTTCTCCGGTTTTGAGCAGATGAAGGAAAAACCTTTTAAGACCGTTCTTTTCCACGGACTGGTACGGGATGCACAGGGAAGGAAGATGTCCAAATCTCTGGGAAATGGTATCGACCCTCTGGAAATTATTGAACAGTTCGGTGCGGATGCCCTGCGGCTTACCCTGATTACCGGAAATGCACCGGGTAACGATATGCGTTTCTACCATGAAAGGGTTGAGGCCAGCAGAAATTTTGCCAATAAGGTATGGAATGCCTCCCGTTTCATTATGATGAATATGGAAGGAAAGACCCTTACCGAGCCCTCAGCAGAAGCCTTTGAACCGGCGGATAAATGGATTTTATCCAAATTGAACAGCCTGATTGGACAGGCAACCGATAATATGGAAAACTTTGAACTGGGTATTGCGGTACAGAAGGTATACGACTTTATCTGGGATGAGTTCTGCGACTGGTATATTGAGATGGTAAAACCCCGTCTTTACAACAGTGATGATGCAGACAGCCAGAACAGCGCACTTTGGACCTTAAAGACGGTGCTTTTGAATGCGCTGAAGCTTTTACATCCTTATATGCCTTTCGTTACCGAGGAAATTTTCTGTACTTTACAGAGTGAGGAAGAATCCATCATGGTAAGCTCCTGGCCCAAAGTAAGAGAGGAATGGAGTTTTTCCAGGGAAGAAAAGGATATTGAATTGATTAAGGAGGCGGTAAGAGGTATCCGTAATGTTCGTACGGAAATGAACGTGCCGCCCAGCAAAAAGGCTCTTGTTTATGTGGTAAGCGCCCAGGAAGAGCTTCTCAATGTATTCACAGAAAGCGGTCTTTTCTTTGCTTCTTTAGCCTATGCCTCTGAGGTAAAGACCCAGGCGGACAAAAACGGCATTGCCGAAGATGCTGTATCGGTGGTGATTCCCGGGGCAGTATGCTATATGCCTTTTGCCCAGTTGGTAGACATCAGTAAGGAAATTGAACGTCTGGAGATGGAGGAAAAGCGTCTCCAGGGAGAGCTTGCCCGGGTAGACGGCATGCTGAACAATGAGAAATTTATTTCCAAGGCGCCGGCAGCCAAGATTGAAGAGGAGAAGGCAAAACGCATAAAATATCAGCAGATGCTGGAACAGGTAACGGAACGGCTGGCGCAGCTTCGGTAGGGGCTGCGGCACGGCGTGGCAGTGTGCGGTATTGTGAAAAGTATGAGAGCGTGAGGCAGTGCAGCGAACATAGCGGAAAGTCTGTAGATGTGCGCTGGCCCAGCGGCACGGACAACAGGATGGAGCCTGGTGACCCAAATGGGCATAGATGAAAAAAGTTGGTGCTCATGCCCACAGAAGGGTATTTTATTAAGAAAAAATGAGCAATTCTGGACGAAGTGGGCATATAGAATTTTACTTGCTCTCCCTGCCCGATAAGAGTAGGAGTTTAGGGCATAGGAGAAAAGTTTTTTTCTCTTTGCCCTATAGGGGGTAAAAACGGCCTCAGATAACGCTTGTTTTCCCCCTGAATGGGCAGCAGCAGTCCGTTTTTTTGTATATGCCCTAAATATGCCCTATATGCCCAGGTGAATAGCGCAGGGCGCAGCTTTCTTGCCGCTTTCACAAGAAACCTATATCATACAGTAAGCAGTGAGAAGGTGAATAGGTCGTTCCTGTTCACAAGGCCAAGAAAGGGAAACTAAGGATAAAAATCAACGAACCAACCCACCGGACTGCTTAAACAAAAAAATAAAACAGGAAGAAGAATGGCAGATACAGCAATGGCAGAACTATCAACCTATCAGCAGGCAGAAGCATATATACTCTCGATTCCAAAGTTTACCAGGAAGAATACCTGGGAACAGACCAGGGAGTTTTACGAATTTCTCGAAAGGCCGGGGAAGGAGGCAAGAACACTCCATGTGGCAGGTACCAACGGAAAAGGGTCGGTGTGCGCCTATATGGCGTCCTGTCTGAGAGAAGGGGGATATTCGGTGGGAATGTTCACCTCCCCCCATCTGGTAACCATGCGGGAAAGAATCCGATTGACCGGAGAAATGATTTCCGAAGAGGAGTTTTTAAAGACCTTTCAGCGGCTGAGGTCAGAATTGAAGAACTATCGAGAGAGCGGCTGGGAAAGGGGACAGGGAGGCAGCCGGAAGAGCCATCAGGAAAGCAGCTTAGGCAGAGCCTCCTACCACCCCACCTTTTTTGAATGGCTGTTTTTTCTGGCCATGCTGTATTTTGAAGAAAAAAAAACACAGGTAATTATATTGGAAACCGGTCTGGGAGGCAGGCTGGATGCGACCAACGTTATTGACCCGCCGCAAGTCTGCGTAATCACCCGAATTGGATTGGACCATATGGAATATCTGGGAAATACCTATGAGCAGATTGCAGGAGAGAAGGCAGGCATCATTAAGCCGGGAAGCCGTGTTATTTATAGCGCCATGCGACAGGAAAGTGAGCAGGTCATAGAGCGAAAGGCAGCAGAATGTGGATGTTCATACAGAAAAATGAAAAAAGAGGAAAAATGGCTCTGGGATTTGGCAGATAAAAGGATTGATTTTTCCTTTTATTCTCGTTATTATGGTTATATTCCACTTAAGCTGGCTTCAAAAGCGTTGTACCAGATAGAGAATGTGACGCTGGCTCTGGGGGCTTTGGAGGAGGCCGGTTTTCAGCTTTCTCCCGATGCTTTGCAGGCAGGGGTAGAGAATGGTAAGTGGGAGGGCAGAATGGAGGAGATTTTGCCCGGCGTTTTTTTGGACGGTGCCCATAATCAGGACGGCATCGAGGCATTTTTAGCGTCTGTTCGCAAGGATGGCTGCCAGGGAAAACGGTGGCTTCTGTTTTCTGTTGTGGCAGATAAAGAATATGGATTAATGAAGAAGCAGGTACTGGAAACGGGACTGTTTCATCAGGTATGTGCGGCTCCTTTGGAAAATGAACGGGGGCTGACCAGAGAAGAATTAGAGAATTTGTTTGAAAACGGCAAAGTTTTGATATTTGATAGTGTTTTTCAGGGGCTGGAGGAGCTTCTCGCCCTGAAGGAAAAGGATGATTTGGTATATGTGGCCGGCTCCCTGTATTTGGTGGGAGAGATTAAGGCCCGTCTCCCGCAGGTTTGAGATGCCGCAAAGCGGCATCAGGAGGAAAGAATGATTAATTTTGAAGAAGAGTTGAAGAAATTTCATCCCAGCCTGGAAATAGAGGATGCTGAGGATGCTTTATATAAAAAGAATCTGACCGATATTGCGGATTTAGTAGTGGAAATGGTGAAAGAAGTAAAAGAGAACAAAAAACAGAGGAGCCAAGATGAGATGTTATAACTGTGGCTGCAATTTGACAGAGCATAATTTCTGCACGAATTGCAAAGTAGATGTAACCAAGTATAAGCTGGTCATCAGTGCCTCCAATCTGTTCTATAATGATGGTTTGGAAAAAGCCAAGGTACGGGATTTATCCGGTGCTATGGTGAGTCTGCGCCAGTGCTTGAAGTTGAATAAGAACCATGTGGATGCCAGGAATTTGATGGGGCTGATATATTTTGAACTGGGGGAGTCGGTACAGGCTCTTAACGAGTGGGTAATCAGCAAGAACCTGCAGTCGAAAAAAAATGTGGCAGACGATTATCTGAATCTGATTCAGAGTAATCCGGGGAAGTTGGAGGCCCTTAATGCTACCATAAAAAAGTTTAATCAGGCATTAAACTACTGTTATCAGGACAGCCTGGATTTGGCCGTTATTCAGTTGAAAAAGGTTCTCTCCATGAACCCTAAATACTTACAGGCTCATCAGCTTTTGGCCCTGCTTTATATGCGTAGCGAAGAATGGGCAAAGGCCCGAAGAGAGCTGGACAAATGCCTTCGTATAGACATAAATAATACTACGACTTTACGTTATGTACAGGAAATCAGTAAGGTGCTGGGAGAAAGCGAAAGCCCCAGGCCCGAACGGCGGAGCACGGCTAAGGGAGCCAAGTCCTCCGGGGTGAAGAACAAGCATATCAGTGAAGATGCATACCAGTATCAGAGCGGTAATGAAACCATCATTCAGCCCTACAACGTTTCGGAAGGAAAAAGCGTCAGCTCCGTCTGGAATTTACTTATTGGAATCGTCATAGGTCTTGCGGTGTCCTGGTTTCTGATTTTGCCGGCCAGAATACAGAATGCTCAGGCGGATGTGAACAAAGAGATGAAGGGGGTCAGCGAGCAGCTGGATGTGAAGTCTGCCACGATTAACGAGTTGGAAAGCAAGGTCAAGGCTCTGGAAAATGAAAAAAATAATCTGGAGGGCCAGCTGGAAGGCTTTGTGGGCAGCGGAGGAACTTTGGAAGATGTGGAC
>JBNMJJ010000205.1:0-4876 GCA_050873745.1 Lachnospiraceae bacterium
ACTAAATATATCTCTATATCGGTGGATTGGTCAATAGATTTCGCAGGAAATTTACCCCTTGCTTTTTTGGAAAAAAAAGGATATAGTGTAGACAGATGCGGAAAACTGAATATAGAATAATGAAGATGAGGAGAAGAAACACATGAAGAAAAGAATGAAAGGAATTCTTTTAGTGTCTGTGTTGCTGACACTAACTATTGCACTGAGCGCTTGTTCAGGTGATAAGGCAGGTGATACATCCGGCAGTGACGCTGCTGTCAATAATGAAGGCAGCGAAGCCGTGAATGAATCCTCAATTACCATCGGTATTCCACAGGATTTGGAAGAGAGTCTTGACCCACACAAAGGAGTTACGGCAGGAACTAGGGAAATTCTGTTTAATATCTATGAAGGTCTGGTAAAGCCGGACAGTGATGGTAATATGGTGCCCGCCGTAGCAAGCGATTATACCGTAGATACTGAAGGAAAGACATACACCTTCACTCTGCGGGATGGTATTAAGTTCCATGACGGAACTTCTGTAACGGTAGAGGACATCCAGTATTCGATTGAACGATGCGCCGATACCAGTGAAGAAGGCATTCTTCTGGTACCGGCTTTTTCTAATATTGAAAGCGTAGAGGTTGTGGATGAGAAAACCGTCAGTGTCCATTTAGTGGATGCGGATACCGAATTTATCAGTGAACTGACGGTGGCCATTATTCCGAAAAATAATGCAGACCCTGATGGAAACGCTATCGGAACAGGCCCTTACCAGTTTGTGTCACACAGCATCCAGGACAACGTTGTTCTGACCAGATTTGATGATTACTGGGGAACAAAGGCGAATATTAAGGATATTACCTTAAAGGTTATTGCGGACTCAGACCTGATTGTAACCAATTTAAAGAGCGGGGCCATCGATATGTTCTGCCGTCTGAATGCCGACCAGGCGAATGAACTGGCAGGTAATGGCTTTGATATTTATGAAGGAACCATGAATCTGGTTCAGGCCCTCTATCTAAATAATGATTTTGAGCCTTTTCAGGACGTGCGGGTACGTCAGGCACTGTGCTATGCGGTAGACCCTCAGGGCATTCTGGACCTGGGCTTTGAAGGAAAGGGAACCATCATCGGAAGCTCCATGTTCCCGGCTTTTGGAAAGTATTATACAAAAGAGCTTGCATCCCAGTATCCGTTAGATATTGAAAAGGCGAAGGAGCTGCTTGCAGAAGCGGGCTATGAGGACGGATTGTCCTTCAGTATTACGGTTCCTTCCAACTATCAGCCCCATGTGGATACGGCACAGATTATTGTGGAGCAGTTAAAGCAAATTAACGTGAATGCCACCATCAATCTGGTGGAGTGGGAGACCTGGGTTTCCGAAACTTATATCGGAAGGAAGTTTGAGTCCACTGTGGTAGGTGTGGATGCCTCTACACTGACGGCAAGAGCGCTTTTGGAGAGATTTACTTCTACCAACGACAAAAACTTCATTAATTTTAAGAGTGCAGAATATGATGAGGCTTTTGCCAAAGCAATCACCACGACGGAGGATGCCAAAAAGACGGAATACTATAAAGCGTGCGAGCGGATTCTGGCAGAAGAGGCAGCCAATGTCTACATCCAGGATATGGCCAATCTGGTGGCCTTAAACAGCAAATACGGCGGTTATGTTTTCTATCCGCTGTATGTACAGGATTTTGCAGCCCTGTATATTAAATAAGAAAAAGCAGTAGGAAGGGGAAAGGGCAGATGAAGTATTGGAGTAAAAAAATAGTCAGTATGCTGATGACCCTGCTGATTGTGTCCTTTCTGGTCTTTTTGGCTTTTACGGTTATTCCGGGGGACCCGGCAGTGGCCAAGCTGGGGACAGAGGCTACGCCCCAGCGCCTTGAGGCCCTGCGGGAGGAAATGGGGTTGAACAAACCCTTTTTGGAACGATATGGAAATTGGCTCATTCAGGCGTTAAAGGGAGAGTTTGGCAATTCTTACAGCTACCATGCTTCGGTTTCGGATATGGTGCTGGATAAGCTTCCGATTACCCTGATTCTGACCACGATGTCCTTTACTTTTCTGGTCGTCTGTTCCATTCCTCTGGGAATTTATACAGCAAAGCATGAAGGGGGATGGCTGGACCGCATCATTCTGGTGTTAAACCAGATTATTATGGCTGTCCCGCCCTTCTTTGCCGGTATTTTAATTACTTATTTTTTCGGGTTGCTGTTAAAATGGTTTCAGCCCGGAGCTTTCGTCTCCTATGAGGTCAGTGTGGGCAAATTTTTGAACTATTTGATTTTTCCGGCAGCAGCCATTGCTATTCCGAAAATTGCCATGACGGTAAAGCTGTTGAGAAGCTCCCTCATTGACGAAGCGAAAAAGGACTATGTCCGCACAGCCTACAGTAAGGGAAACGGCAGGAATGCAGTGCTGTATTTACATATACTGAAAAATGCCATGATACCCGTGGTCACCTTTTTAGCCATGACCTTAACGGATATGGTGGCGGGAAGCGTAATCGTAGAATCGGTATTTTCCATTCCCGGTCTGGGCAGAATTTTGATTACCTCCATTTCCAACAGAGACTATCCTGTGGTGGAAGCAATCATTGTCCTGCTGGCAGCTATTGTTATTGCAGTCAATCTGCTGTCGGACATCATTTGCCGCAGACTGGACCCCAGAATCAGCGGGGAAGATGGGTGAGAAGAGGAAATGTTAAAAAAATTAATGAAAAATGAAGAAAATCATAAGCCGGTCAAAAAGAGGAAGAATTACACCTTTACCGTAGGCTGTGTGCTTACGGGGGTGATTCTGTCTCTTACATTGATTGGCTTTTTTTATACTCCTTATAATCCGGAGACGATGGACGTTTCCGTAAAACTTACGGGAGTATCCTTAAGCCACATTATGGGCTGCGATAATTTTGGCAGGGACATTTTCAGCCGTGTGCTGAAGGGCTGCGGAACCACTCTGGTTGTGGCCGGAGGAACGGTAATGATTGGCACATTTTTTGGTCTGTTAATTGGAGCCTTCACGGGCTATTTCGGGGGCCTTGTGGATGAGGCGCTGATGCGGGTTATGGATGCCCTGTTCGCCTTCCCCAGCCTACTTCTGGCCCTGGTTTTTGTAAGCCTTTTGGACAGCGGAAAATATCAGGTGATTGTGGCTCTGGGGATTGCTTTTATTCCCAGCTTTTCCAGAATCGTCCGCAGTGAATATATGCGTAACCGGGACAGGGACTATGTAAAAAGTGCAAGGCTGGCGGGAGCCTCCCACCTTCGCATCATGTTTGTACATATTCTGCCCAATATCAGAAGGGTGCTGCTGTCCTCAATTATGATTGGATTTAATAATGCTGTACTGGCGGAGGCGGGGATGACCTATCTGGGGATAGGGGTACAGCCGCCGGATTCCAGTTTGGGAGAGATGCTTTCTTCTGCCCAGACCTATCTTTTTTCCGCACCCTGGTACGCTATGGGAACGGGGCTGATGATTATTCTGATGATTCTGGGCTTCAGTCTGATGGCGGAGGGCCTGCAGGAGGCGTAAGGAGGAAGGGATGCTTTTAGAGGTAAAAAAGTTAAACATACAGTTTCATGACCGAATCCTGCCGGAAACCGTAGTGTCCGATGTGGATTTTATACTGGAGGAGGGAGAAATCCTGGGTATAGTGGGAGAGTCCGGTTCAGGTAAAAGTATGACAGCCCATGCGGTTGCAGGCTTGCTGAGCCGTCATGATATGAAGAAGACGGGAGAAATTCTTTTTGGAGGAAAAAATTTGCTGACCTGTTCCCGGGCGGAACTTCGGGCAATACAGGGAAATGACATAAGCGTCATTTTTCAGGAGCCCATGACCAGCCTAAATCCGGTAAAAAAGATTGGCTGGCAGGTGGGAGAAACTTTGAGAATCCATACCGGCCTGGGGAAAAGGGAGATAAAAGAGCAGGTTTTGGCTATGCTTGAGAAGGTGGAGCTGAAAAATCCGGAGAGGGTGTATGAGCAGTATCCCGGCGAACTGTCGGGAGGAATGAGACAGCGGGTGATGATTGCTTCGGCCATGATTTGCAAGCCCAGAATTTTGATTGCCGATGAGCCTACAACGGCGCTGGATGTGACCATACAGGCCCAGATTGTGAAGCTGCTGAAGCGGCTGAACGAAACGGAAAAGACGGCGATTTTATTTATTTCTCATGATTTAAGCTTGGTGGGAAGCCTTTGCAGAAGAGTTATGGTAATGCAGTCGGGTAAAGTGGTGGAAGGGGGCCTGACGGAGGAAATTTTCCATCATCCGAAGGAGGAGTATACCAGACAGTTGATAGAGGCAATACCCAGGTGCGAACGGGGAAAGAGTATGCGGGAGAGACTATGAGCAAAATATTAACGGTGTCCGGCGTCAATGCCTATTATAAGGCCGGAAGGACGAAGAAAAGGAAAAAAGAGCGGGTTCAGATATTGAAGGGAGTTTCCTTTGAAATGGAGGAGGGGGAAATTCTGGGTCTTGTGGGGGAAAGCGGCTGCGGAAAGTCTACTCTGGCAAAAACTATTCTTTCTATGGTCAGGGACTACGAAGGAGAGGTTTGCTGCGTTGATGCCCATCCTCAGATGATTTTCCAGGACCCCTTTGGTTCTTTAAATCCTTCCAAAAAGATTGGCTGGATTTTGCAGGAGCCTCTGCGGAACACGACGAAGGACAGTGCTGATGAGCGGTATCAAAAGGCGGTGGAAATGCTGAACAGGGTAGGGCTGGATGAGAAATATATGAATCGTTATCCTCACCAGCTTTCTGGCGGGCAGCGTCAAAGGGTGTGTATTGCAGCAGCGCTGATGCTGCGCCCCGGCCTGGTGCTGGCAGACGAGCCAGTGTCGGCTCTGGATGTCACCATTCAAAAGCAGGTGC
>JBNMJJ010000206.1:0-4853 GCA_050873745.1 Lachnospiraceae bacterium
CCCTATAGTGTGGCTGCGGGAATCCCGGCCAAAATAATAAAATCTTATGGTGAAAATATTGAGGAAAAATAAATGAACAGACAGAAAGTAATATTTAATTTTGTTTCCGTTCTACTGCTTATGGGAGTAACTTTATATGATATAAAAAATCTTGATATGATTACTGTGCTTAATGACGAATTCGGCTATTGGTCTAATGCAGCCATTATGGCAGGCATTGACTGGAAACCGCTGGTGGCTGAAACGCCATACTATTCATTGGGATATAGTTTACTGTTGGTTCCGCTTTTTTGGATTTTTAAGGATTATGCAATAATGTATAAGGCTGCGATTGTGCTGAATGGCCTGCTTCTGGTGGCATCCTATTTTTGTGCAGAATATATTGTACAAAATCTTTTAAAAATTAAAAGTGAAGTAACGAAATTTTGTATTTCTATTCTCAGTGTACTGTCAGGAACGGCTATTTTCCATTCCCATGTAGGGTGGGCGGAAACATTAATTACTTTTTTGATGTGGGTGTCTATAGCCCTATTGATAAGTATAGAAAAGAAAGCCAATATAGGTAAAGTATTATCGCTTTCTGGTTTATGTATTTATATGATTGCAGTACATCAAAGAATGCTCGTATGCGCTGCAATTTGTATGGGATGTTTAGGCTTAATTTTAATAAGTAAAAAATGGAGTTGGAAACAGATTGCGTTTGTCTTAATTGCGTTGGGAATAGGCTATATCGCCTATAAGCTTATAAAGACGATTCAGCTTTCACAGTTTTATGGCAATTCTTCTGCCTCCGACATCAATAATGTCACTGTGAGCAGTAATTTCTTCTTAAAGTATTGGAACAGAATAAAAGATGAGTTTGTCATGTATTTTATTTCCCTTAGCGGAAAGATTGCTGCCTGTCTGTTTATGAGCTATTTTACATTTCCTATAGCTATTTATCAGTATGTATGTGATGCTCTAAGCTATATAAAGACAAAAGTGAAAACGGAATATTTTTGGACACACACCTATATTATTTTTTCTCTTCTGGCAATGGTGATGGTTACGTCCCTCCAAGTGATAAATTGTTTTTCTCGCAAGGACATAGTCGTGTACACAAGATACTTTGATTATGTAGTTGGCCCTGCTACAATGCTGGGAATTTATGCTTTATGGTCAATGGGGAAAAAAGGGATAAGATTATTTGCGGGAATATATTTGGTATATGGAATTTTTCTATATCAAGCGTTTGAGGTAATCACAAAAGCAGAAGGCACTTTTAATGTCCCCTGTTCTCCAATATATGGCAGCATTATGCAGTACATTAAGCAAGTGACCGAAAAAGTGGACTGGGAGCTTAGCAAGGTATTGGCAATGTGGGCCGGACTTGCCGTTTTTTTGTGTGTTCTGTTAATGCAGCTTATCAAAAAACGGGAGAGAAGGTATATATGCCTGACGTGTGTTTTGCTTATCGGGCAAATCTATATAGGACATTACTCAGGTGAATGGCTGAATAATGCCAGAGATGGTTTTAGAAGTAAAACACAGCCTATATTTGAACTGATTAGAGATGATAGACATAGCGTTTATTATATTAAAAATCCAGAGAAAGTAGCTGTTTATGCTTATTATGCAAACCCCAAATACCTGCAGTTTATGCTGAGAGATAAGACGATAAACGTAATAACCTGGGAGGAAGAGGCTAAGATTGATACGGATAGCTGGGTTTTGGCAGAGAAAAGTGATGAAATAGATAATACAGCATACAAGTTAGTTAAAACTACGGATAAGATGTACTTATATCAGAAGGTGGGGAAATAATGAAGAAAAAAGCATGGATTGTATTGGGTTCAGTATTTTTGGTTTTATTCAGTTTGTTATCATATAAATTTATTCGATTTGAAATCAGACAAAATGAAAAAATAGCTCAGTTGAATGAAGAACTGCTGGTTCTGTCCTCTAAATTGGAAAACAAAGATTTGAATATAGCTTTCTCAGAAGACAGCTACAATTATCTTGCCATTGGCAACTCTATCACCATTCATGGTATCTGTGATTACTGGTGGAGCGAAAGTGGAATGGCTGCATCAAGGGTATCAGAAGATTATTTTCATAAAATCTGTGCCAAGTTGGAGGATACATTTGGGAAAGTAGAATCATATGCTTATAACTTTAGCATCTGGGAGATAATGGCAAATGACAGAGCTGAATCTTTGGCAATCTTAGACTTTTATTTAGATGAAAAATTAGATTTAATAACCGTTCAGTTGGGAGAAAACGTATCAAATCTTGTAGATTTTGAAGGTGATTTTGAGTATCTACTTGAATATATTACCCAAAAAGTACCAGGCTGTGAGATTATCGTTATCGGCGATTTCTGGGAAAATGGCGACAGGGATAGTATGAAAGAGCGTATTTGTTCTGGGGGGGGGTGGAAATATGTTAGCCTGAATGAAATAAAAAATTCACCGGAATATGAATGTGGAATGAATACAATAGTATACGATGAAAATGGAAATGAGCATACTGTTACGCATTCTGGAGTTGCCCTTCATCCAAATGATAAAGGGATGACATACATTGCGGAGGCAGTATTTCAGAAAATAGAAGATTAACCATTGATTAGCAAAGAGGGATTTGATTTGGCATATAAAGAAATTGACACAGCGGTTAATGAAATAAAAAAAGCGATAAAAAAGGAGTATGAAGCCCAGAACCATGAAGCGGTTTTAAAGCTGATTTATTTGTGTGCTCAGGTTCAGTATTCAACTAATTTTCGTTATGTGGATGAAGAACTGGAGGAATTAGTGGAAGAATTGTCCTCTTTTTTAGTAAAAGGGGCAGTAGGATATGAAGGAAGCGATAATAAAGTTCTTTTTTGGGATGGATTTGGGCTAAATTCGCGTGGGTTAGCTCAAATTTATGTAAAGGCTCTGGCAAAGCAAAAAAATGTAATTTATGTTACACATGAGAAGCATAAGGATAAAATCCCTGATATTTTACGGATACTTAATGAAAATAATGGCTGTTGCAGATTGATTAAAGAGGATTTATATGTAAATCAGATTGCACAGTTAGAAGAGATAGTAAAAGAGACTCAGCCGAAACATTTCTTTTTTTATTCAAAGCCCAATGATGTAGTGGCTCCAATTATTATGTGCGGATATGCAGGAAAAATCAGAAGGTACCAAATTAATCTGACGGACCATGCTTATTGGCTTGGAGCGAGACCCATTGATGTATGTATAGAGTTTCGTAATTATGGAGCAAATATCTCTTTAAAAGAGCGAAAAATAAAGAAGGAAAAGATACGTATTATACAATATTACCCCATAATTGATTACGATAAGGCGTTTCAGGGGTATCCATTTGAATTTAATGAAAATAATCAAAAACTGATTTTTTCCGGTGGAGCATTGTATAAGACGATGGGAGGGCAGAACCAGTATTATAAGATGGTGGACACAATTTTGGAAAAACATCAGAATGTCATCTTCTGGTATGCCGGAAAAGGGGATAGAAGTAAAATGGATATTTTAATAAAAAAATATCCAAACAGAGTTTATTTGACTGATGAGAGGCAAGATTTATATCAGATAATGCAAAAATGCCGTCTATATTTTAGTACATTTCCGATGGGCGGCGGATTGATGTTACAATATGCCTGCATGGCTGGAAAGGTACCTGTTACTTTACGCTTTGGAGCGGTTAGCGATGGGATATTAATCAACCAGGATGAGATAAATGTAGTGTTTGACAAAGTGGATGACCTGATGTGTGAGACTGACCGCCTGCTGACAGATGATGCGTATGCAGCAAAAAGAGAAGAATTAATGAAAAAATCGGTAACTTCTGAAGAACAATTTGCGGAGGAAATCAAAAAAGCGCTTATTGATGAACCGGGTAAATACAACATATCCATTACGAATATAGACAGCAGGGAGTTTTGTCAGCAATATTGGGACAGATTTGATGAAAAAAGAATTGACCGGCTATTCTTAAATAAAAAGAATTTTTCTACCTATTTCAAATATTTTAAAAAACGCATTATAATAGGGCTTATTTACGCAGTTTGTGAAAAAATGAGAGGATTGAAAGCACATGCAGGTAATTAAATACGTTTTCCAACCACATGGCGACGATAGGGGACAATTAGTTTCTTTAGAAGAATTTAAGGACATTCCATTTACCATAAAACGAGTTTATTATATGTACGACACTGCAGAAGGAGTTCACAGAGGTTTTCATGCACATAAATCTTTGCAGCAAATATTAGTTTGTATCCACGGCAGTTGTAAAATAAAATTGGACAATGGAAAAGAAACGAAAATAGTACCTTTGGAAAAACCGTATGAAGGTCTATACGTCTCCAATGTAATGTGGAGAGAAATGTATGATTTCTCTCCGGATGCCGTTTTAATGGTTTTGGCATCTGAGTTATATGATGAGAAGGATTACATACGAGATTATGATGAATTTCTGAAGTTTGTTGAAGGTTGCGGTGATACGGCCTCTACTGATTGTATGTAAATTATAGTGAATTACTCCAACTCGCAAAGGGCTGGAGTAATTTTAAATTTGACTGCATAATCTTGATTATTTACGCTGGGGAGGCTTAGTATATAATAAAGGAAAAATTAGGATACACCCAATTACGCAAGTAGATATATAAAGTATAATTAAGCTTACTTTTCCTTCAGCGATTAACTTTTCGTTTATTCCAAAATTGTTTAAAAGCCAAAATATCCCTGCGTGAAAAATATACACTGGCAATGTCTTTTTTCCTAAATTCCGGGCAGATTTAAACTTTATACCCCCCCCTAAAAATTAATATTATTGACGAAAGTATGAAAAAAGCCCCTATCAAGTAC
>JBNMJJ010000207.1:0-4830 GCA_050873745.1 Lachnospiraceae bacterium
AGCCAGCACTATGGCACATCGTCCTATGGTCAGCAGATTCCCAAAAAGCCCGCTTTCCGTCTCCAGATAGATGGTGTCCCGGTAGGAGGGATAAAAAAACAGGGCCAACTGAATCAATCTGCTTTGAAACACCACTGCCGTGGCACCCAGGGCCGCCATAGCCCCTATATGCCATTTTTTCCAGGGCAGAGCCGCCAGAAGATAGAGGGGAATCACCACCAGCACCGACTTATGGAAAAAGGCCCCCAGCCCAATCAGCAGAATAAACTTTCCGTACTCCTTTTTCAGCACATAGCGAAAGGAATAGAGGGTAAGGGCCAGCACGAAATAGTAACGCACCGTATTAAAGGTACGAAAATATATTCCCAAAGTCATCAACAGGAAAAACCCCAAAAAGAAGCTGTCACACTGCTTATACAAGACGTTTAAAAACAGGGCGATGGTAATAAAGGCAAAGAGGGCAAAGACCAGAAGGTAATTTTCTCCCCCCGACAGTTCGCACAACAGCTTTACGATTCCATTAAACAAAGGCTCCGTTACCACATAGCCTCCCACATAGATTTCATGGATGGTATTCACATAGGTGCCGTAATCGTTTCCCACCTCCAGCCGCAGGGCGGAAAGAAGAAAGAGAATAACAAAAATAGCCCCAAGGCAGAGCAGATTCACTCCCTGCCTTCGGGTTATTCCCTCCTGCCTGTATACTTGTCTCTGTCTTCCTGCCAATACCCCCTGTTCACCGTTCTTCACGAACCAGGCAATCAGGATAGTTATCAGGGTAATCCATAAATAAAGCTGCATTTTACGCTTCTCTCCTGTTTTTTACGCTTCTTAAAGGGCCTATGCCTGTCCTTCCCTCATTCCCGCACACATAAGTTTATAAGCCCGGCCGACGGAAATCTTTTGGCACATGGTTTTTCTGTGGGCCAAAAGAAATCTGACTGCCATAAAGCGGCACAGCCTGCCGTAGAGAAAAAAGTACAGTACCCCCCGGTCAAAGAAGAATTTTTCGGTGTAGCCCTTGAACCAGGTGGAGGGTCTGGGAACCTCCTTTCCCAGTCTAATGGGAAGGGCATATATTTTCAGACCTTTTTTCAGACAGTCCATCAAAAACAGGCTGTCCTCTCCATTGCTGTAAGGGGCTCCTCCCCCAAACAGAAGGGAAAAAGTAACATTAGCCTTTTGCAGCCTGTCCCGGCGTACGGCAAAGCTGTAAGTGGGATACCGTCCGCTGTTGTAAAACCTTACCCGGTGCTCCTTTTCGATATGGTAGGTGGCCCGGTCTGCCTCCACTTCCATATTAAACAGAAGCATATCCGCCTGGGGCCGTTTTTGAAAAGCCTCCAGAACCTTTAGAGCATAGCCTTCTTCATACACAATATCTTCATCGGAAAACAAGAGAATGTCTCCTCCGGCCCGAAGCAGGGCATTATTGCGGGAAAGTCCTACTCCCCTCTCTGCAAAGCTGTAGCCCCGAATGCGGTTTCCCCTGTACACATATTCCTGATAGCTGTTTTCGTCTCCCTGATTAATGATGATAGCATCCGACTGCAGGTTCATCTTTTCCGCCAGAGAACCCACCTCCTGCCCCAGAGCAGAAACCAGCGTCTCCAATGTTTTCACCTGCTGCCTGTTTTTCTCCTGCATTGGTTCTTCCTTTCTTCCCGGCCCGGCTTACTTCTGCCTGTGCTTTCTCTGCTTCTTCAAACCGTAATAAGCCCTGAGAAAGGCATCATCCGCCTGGGTCAGCAAAAAGCCCTTTACCTTACACCCGTTCATTTCCATTAACGCCAAAAGCCGCTCCGTTCTGGCTCCATTATTCCGGCCCCAGAAAACCTCCAGAAGCAGAATATCCGCTTTTCTGAGTTCTTCGTACTCTTCCCTTTCCGGCACCCTTTCCACATTCCAGATTTTTACTTCTGTTTTGCCGAAGGCCAGGTAAAGATTGTCCCTGTACATTCTTTCCTGCCCCTCCTCCCTCTTTCTGGTAAGCAGCCCATAAACGGGCAGGCCGAAGCGTCCGGTAATATCCTTTTCCACATAAAAAGCATCCACCATAACCACATAAACCAGCAGTCCGAAAAGCACTGACAGCCCTCCCAGAAGCCCGCCTAAAAAGGCCGCATTGGCTGCCTTCGTATTTTTTTCCAAAGGACGCACTTCTCCCCGGCTCCAGACCTCAATATGGTCCAGCATATCGATAGTTTCTCCGAAATGCACCATAGCCTGATGGTAGCTTTCGGCTATCTGCTCCGTCAGGGCCCAATCGTGGGTGGTCACATACACCGTCAGAATCCGGTAGTCTCCCAGCATTTCTCCCCGGACAGCCTCCTTTACCATCTCTTTGGTAATGTCCTCTGGCAGAAGGGTCAGGGCATAGTCCACAATGGGGTCGTCCCGCAGGATGCCATCCCAGGTATAGGCATTAAAGTAGTCGTCTCCATGCTCAAATTCCCCGAAATTAAAGCTGATATAGTAGTCCGACGAAGCCCTGTACTCCGGCTCTCCATTGGTGATTTGGGTATAGGCCAGATAAATACAGGCTCCCCCCAAAGCCCCCGCCAGAATGCCAAAGACGACCAGCCACAGCTTTTTTCCCAGCACCAGAAGGAGCCTCCTTAAATCCAGTCCCTGCTGCATATATACTTCTTTTTCCACCGTTTCCTCCCGTCTCCTTGCAATGCTTCTTTAAAATCTTATTCCTTCATGGCCGTTGTCTGGGTTTCCTCTACCCCTTCCGTACTTTCCGGCTTAAACAGGATTTTCATGGTCAAAAGCATCAGCTTAATATCCAGCCACAGGCTGTAGGTTTCAATATAGGATAAATCCAGCTTCAGTTTGTCGTAAGGAGTGGTATTGTATTTACCGTAAACCTGGGCATAGCCGGCCAGTCCCGCCTTCACCTTCATCCTGAGGGCAAATTCCGGCATATCCTCCATGTATTTTGCAATAATCTCCGGTCTTTCCGGCCGGGGACCGATAAAGGACATATCCCCTTTAAAAATATTCAGAAGCTGGGGCAGCTCATCGATTCTTACCGCCCGGATAAATTTTCCGACAGGGGTAATCCGGGCATCATTTTTCGCCGCCAGACGGGCCACACCGTCCTTTTCCGCATCCACCCGCATACTTCTGAATTTTAAAATTTCAAACTCTCTTGCCCCCTGGGTACAGCGAATCTGCCTGTACAGCACCGGGCCTTTGTCGTAGAGCTTAATGACAATCGCCGTAATCAGGCAGACCGGGGAGGTGATAATCAGCAAAAACAAAGAGCAGACCAAATCGATTGCCCGCTTAGCAATTCTTTGTTCAATGCGGAGAGAATACTCTCTGGTCAGCATAATCGGTGTGTCAAAAAGATGAAGCTGGTCCGAACCCTTAATCAAAACATCCGTAATCTTCGGCATCATATACACTCTGATGGAATGGCTGTAGCAAAACTTCAATAATTCATTTCGGTCTGCGGAGGGAATATCCCAAAGCACCACCGCCTTTTTTGCCTCCAAAATCACCTTCTGCATGGCGAAAAGGTCGCCGTCCATATGCACACACTGGGTAATGTTGTACTTATCCGACCTGCTGGAGAACTTCCTCATAATGTCCTCAATGGGCCGCTCCCCATGAATCAAAAGCAAATCTCTGGGAGGAAAAACCCTCCGGTAAACGCTGTTGCACAGCCAGGTCCAAAAGCCTGCAAAAACAATCTGGGCAGCAGTCATCCATATCAGTTCATTGGCCTTTACCAGCTTCACCTCAATAATGGAAAGCTGGAAATAGGTAATCACATTCACACATAGTAATGAGAATACCTGGGAAAAAAACACATCCATAGGCTTTAAATAACCAATCTTCATTCCCCCATAGGTGGAATCAAAGAAAAACAGCAGGATAAAGTAGATAAAGACCATCAGAACGTGTCCCCAGAAAAACAGCTTTATGTTCCACATTATCCTCCGGTGATAGCAAAAAATCCAGGTATAGGCATACATACCCGTTATCATTAAAATCCCTAAGAAAGAAAGTAAAAGGATGAGCAGACGCTTTCCCGATTCATTGGTTCTCATTTATTTCTCCATTCCACATCGATAAATAGTTTATCATTTAGATTCTTCTCATGGTTGCCCTGAAAGCCCAGCCCACAAAGCACAGACAACTGTTCACTAAGGACAGCTTCTCCACCTTACGGTATAAAAACCAAATCCGCTTAATGGCGGTCAGCTTGTTGGAGGACAGGGATTTCGCCGGTCTGCGGTATATTGCCAGTGCCTGATTCAATCCGCAGGCAGTGTATCCCTTTCGAAGAATCTGCCACCAGGTAGCTGAATCCTCACTGGGTACAGAGGGCATGACCATCAGCTCCTTTGGGATTTTTTCCGTATCCAGTGAAACCGTAGAAGTAAAAATCACCGTCCGGGAGAGAGCCTGTCTGTAGTTCAGGGTTGCAGGAACCTGTACGATTTTTCCCGTCCCTTTTGCCTTTTCATCTCCAAATTCATAGGCCGAGAAAACGAAGCCCGACTGTTTTTTTTCCATAAACCGAAGCTCTTCCTCCAGCTTATCCTCCAGCCACAAATCATCCGCATCTAAAAAAGCGATATATCTTCCCCGTGCCTCCTTAAGCCCCCGGTTTCTGGCAGCAGCAGCCCCCTGATTTACCTTCTGGCGGATAAGCCTTATTCTTGTGTCAGGCTCCTGCTTCAGGCATTCTTCAATGACCGAAAGGCTCTCGTCTGCGGAACAGTCGTCCACCAGCAAAAGCTCCCAATCCTTAAAGGTCTGTTTTTTTACTGTAGAAATCGTCTGGGGCAGATACTCTGCTGCATTATACAC
>JBNMJJ010000208.1:0-4826 GCA_050873745.1 Lachnospiraceae bacterium
TTTTTCAGCACTACAGGCGGCGGGTTTACTGATTGCAATATGTATTGCAAGCCATAAAATATAAGCAGCGCCTATGTATTTCATAACGCCGAGGACACCCGGTAAAAAGGCACTGACACCGAATACGAACACGGCACAGAGAATTTGAACAATATAATATCCAACGAATATACCGAAAAAAAGCGGTTTACCTTTTTTCCATCCAAAGCTCCCCACGGTGTCCAGTGCCAGTATGTTTCCCGGTCCCGGCGAAATAGCGTTAATGATTGCATAAATAAAAAAATTACCTATCACATATCCGGGCATTACTGCACCTCCTTTCCGTATATTATATCACGGAAAGCCTTGTAATAGGTAATACTTATATTTTATGTTATAGCATATAATGAACCTATGTTATAATTATTCTGACTTTGTTCCGAATGATTCATCCAAGTCAAGGAGTTAATTAAACGGAGACATCATACTATGGTGTAACTCGCATTTTTCAGCACATAAATTGCCTTTTCAAAATTTTCTCGTTTGGTTAGGATATAATCTGTGTTATAAGTTGAAACCGCAAAAATACCAATCTTGTTTTCCGCCAATAGAGTTGATATTTTTGATAGTATTCCTATTAGGGAAAAATCCAGCACGCCCTGAATCCGAAAAGCCTTCCAGCCACCGTCACATTCTACCGCATTATCCGGGACTTCCTCTGTCAAACAAACCAGCGATTTTTCTTCATCGGTTTTCCCTATGGAGAAAAAGTCGTTCTCCAAATTTACTTTAGAACAATCTGTAACTTTGCAAACGGAAAAATTATTTTCAATTATCTTGATTTCCATGTCAAACCTCTTTACATTTACTTGAATTTTTTCAGAGCCTCTATATAGATTTGCCCCAACTCCGATAACTCTTTGTCCTTATTGATGATATACCCAATCCGCATTACTTCCGGTTCTTCCAAAGGAATTGAAACAATCTCATCCCCCTGTAAAAATTTAGGGAAAATACCGCTGGAAATGGTATAGCCGTCCAGACCAATCATAAAATTGACGATAGCAGCCCGGTCGCTGACTTTAATGCTTTTTTCAGCAGGTTCGTTGCTGAATAGTTCCTCTGCAAAATAAGCCGATTCATAATTTCCCTGAACAAAACTTAATTTCGGATACGGTTTTAAATCATCAAGTTTTAAGGACTTGCAACCCACAAGAGGATGATCCTTTCTTAGAAATACATGGGGTGATGCAGAAAATATTTCGTGAAAGGATAAATCATTTTCCTCTAAGACCTTTTTCAAAACACTTTCATTGTAATTGCTGATATAAAGAATGCCTATATCGCTGAATCTATTTCTTACATCTTCTATTATTTGATGTGTTTGTGTTTCGTTCAAAATAAACTCAAACCGCTCCTGCCCGAAATGCTGTACCAGTTCCACAAAAGCATTTGCGGTAAATGTATAATGCTGTGTCGATATACAAAAACGCTGTTTGGCAGGTTGATTGTTGATATATTTAGATTCTAACAGCTCCATTTGCTGTACAACCTGCCGTGCATAGCCTAAAAATTCCATGCCTTCTTTTGTAAGAGCAATGCCAGCTCTGCACCTTGTAAAGATGGATATACCGGCTTCTTTTTCGATTTCCTTGATAGCGCCTGAAAGGCTTGGCTGAGAAATAAATAACGATTTTGCCGCCTCCGTAATAGAACCGATTTCGGCTGCCGTTATCATATATTTTAATTGTAGTAATGTCATAAGAACCTCCGAAACATGTACTTTATTAAGTTTATTATAGCATAAAGCTGTGACTTTTTCTACCGTTCACGCAGAAAGCGGCGGCAAGGACTGTTACCTGCCGCCACATTGTTTTAACTGCAAATCAAATCGTTGTTGATAATTTCTGTTACCCTGTTTCGGATATTGTTCATTCTCTGCACCCACGCCATTTGGTCTTGTACTTTAAGTGCTTCCGTTACACCTTCATGCTCTGCCATCTGATTTACCAGCCGAGAAAACATTTCTTCTGCCTGTTGGTCAATATTAGCAAGGTAACTATTCAGATTTCCGCTATTCCTTCTGATTCACACCCTAATTTTAGAGTATTGATGTAAAATGATTTATGAGAAAGTGCAGACAAATACGGGCATAAAAAATCGGGCAAACGATTTTCTAAAAAGATAATCTATAAGTGCAGGGGAGGTAAAAACATGAATTGGAGTGAAAGCATCAGCAGAGCTATTAACTATATTGAGAGCCATATCACAGAAGAACTAACAATTACAGATATTGCAAATCAAGCGCTTATCTCACCGTACTATTTTCAAAAAGGCTTTTCCATGCTTTGCGGTTTTACGGTTGGAGAATACATTAAAAAACGCAGACTGGCACTTGCTGGGAGTGAGCTTGTTTCTACGGATAGAAAAATAATCGATATTGCGCTTGAATATGGCTATGATTCACCGGATAGTTTTACAAAAGCATTTATTCGTTTTCATGGTGCTTCCCCTACTGCGGTACGCAAAAGAGAGGCAATGATAAAATCATTTGCCCCTCTAAAAATCAAATTAGTTTTAGCAGGAGGATATACTATGGATTACAAAATTGTAGAAAAAGCCCCGTTCACAGTGATAGGAATATCAGCAATATTCAATTACGATAGTGCTGATAGTGAAATCCCAAAATTCTGGACAAAGTTTACTCAGTCTGGGAAAAATTCACTTATCAGCAGTATGTATGGAATATCCATTGACAAAGATATGAACGGTAATAAATTTGAATATTTAATTGCCGATAACTATAATCCGCTTAACGAAATTCCTGCTGGTTTTGTTACTCAGGTTATTCCCGAACACACATGGGCCGTCTTTGCGTGTAAAGGAGCGCCTGCGAACAATAATTCTTTGCATGATATTCACGAAAGGATTTTTTCGGAATGGTTACCACAAAATAAGGACTATGAAATTGCAGCCGGGTATCACATTGAAATGTACAGCAACCCTGCCGATTATGAAAAAGGCACAGAAGATGAAAACTATTACAGTGAAATATGGATTCCTGTCCACAAAAACAGCATAGGCGCATAGCTCCTAGGTCGCCCTTTGTTACGGCAACGATTACCGGGTAAGACAATAAGCTGCGTCCATCTCGTTCGGTGTTACCCATCGGTTTGAAAATTTTTTAAAAAATTTTAAGAGAAAATAAAATGCGCCTGTCCGTAAAATGCAGACAGGCGCAAAGGAAATATTAAGAGCAGAAAATAGAAACAAAAATTAAACCAATAGTTCCTATCGCAATAAAGCACAAAGATAAGCCGGATTTTCTTTTGTGCGATATAAAAATCTTTTTTTCATCATCTGTCATTGTAGACGGATACTTATTCCTGCCAATCAAATATAACAGAAGTCTGCCGCCTCCATTACCACCGATGGTAAAAATCCCCCAAAATTTAGGGTGCTTTAATCCTCTGCTTTTCGCATCCATTTCCACTAATTTGAAAATTCGATAAGTTAAAGAAAAAACTCCAAGTAAAACCATAAAAACTAAAACGACTGCTATAACTATCATCTTAAATCCTCCTTAAAGTTTTTTGACTATTTGATAAAAAAGTATACAAGTACTTGCTACACCTAAAGACGAACTTCCCATTATCAGGTACGAATTTTTCATAATTAGTCCATTGAATAAGATAAATAGAATAAGTAAAAATACGTTTGTTATAATGGCAATAAAAAGTTTTTTATTGGTTTTTACAACATTTGTTGTTTCCTCCAAGTGTTCAATCATTTTTTGGTCTCCTTTCAATAACTCATCAAGACTTATTGCATATAAGTCACTCAGTGCAATGACATTTACAATATCCGGATAGAATTTTTCCGTTTCCCAATTTGAAATTGTTTGTCTGGAAACATTGATTTTTTCAGCAACATTTTCCTGTGTCAATCCAGACCTTGTGCGTGCCTCCTTCAATTTTTTTCCTATCTCCATTGGGCTTCTCCTTTCAGTACCATCTTTTCACGAAGCAAGTAAAAAGTCTATCAAATATCTTTGATACTATGATTTTTCCTTGTCAAAATTCTTTTACATATGCTCTTATGGCGTATATACACCTAACTATATAAAAAAGCAAACAAAAATAAGGGGGCAAGCCCGCCCCCTTACTCATGCACTTATTTTATTTATTCCTGAAAATAATATCATCCCTTCCCGGCCCATTGGAAATCATGGTGATGGGAAAGCCAATCTTCTCTTCCACAAATTCGATATATTTTCGACAGTTTTCCGGTAAGTCCTCATACTTCTTTATCCCCCGGACGTCGCATTTCCAGCCCGGCAGCGTCTCCAGAACCGGCTTCGCCTTATTCAGCAGACTGGTGGTAGGGAAATCTGTAATAACCTTTCCGTCGATTTCATAGCCCACACAAACGGGAATCTCATCCAGATAGCCCAATACGTCCAACACGGTAAAGGCTACATCGGTGGTTCCCTGAATCCGGCAGCCGTATTTGGAAGCCACTGCATCAAACCAGCCCATTCGTCTGGGACGGCCTGTGGTTGCCCCGTATTCACCGCCGTCTCCGCCCCGGCGTCTCAGCTCGTCCGCTTCTTCCCCAAAAATTTCGGAAACGAAAGCCCCTGCTCCCACCGCACTGGAGTATGCCTTGCATACGGTAATAATCCGCTTGATTTCATAGGGAGGAATGCCCGCCCCAATGGCGCCATAGGCAGCCAGCGTGGAGGAAGATGTTACCATAGGATAAATTCCGTGGTCCGGGTCCTTCAGGGAGCCAAGCTGCCCCTCCAGCAGGATATTCTTTCCCTCCTCAATGGCCTTCCACAAAAA
>JBNMJJ010000209.1:0-4822 GCA_050873745.1 Lachnospiraceae bacterium
ACATAATACTATACCATCAGTTTTTTTTAATGATTTCCGTGGACCAGCCTGCCCCAGGCTTGACAAGAGGGCAAAGATTTGGTAAGATAAATTTCAGTTGATTTAGTGTAGTAAATTGTTAAAGGGTTAGTATGCTGAATCGGACAGTATGATTATCCACACGAGGATAAAGATGGAGGGTATGATGAAAAAGAGAGTTTTATTTGCCTGTTTAACGGCCATGGCACTGGTTCTTGGGGGCTGCGGCGCTAAGGAAACAGGAACGGCAGCCACACAGGCGGGAACATCCCAGGAAACAGAGGCGGCTGCAGCCCAGACGGAGGCGGAGCAGAATACTTCGGCAGCAGGAGAGAATGTGGAAGAAAGAACTACCCTTACGGTGGGCTTTGATGCAAGCTTTCCTCCCTATGGTTATCTGGATGACGACGGTAACTACATAGGCTTCGATTTGGATTTGGCACAGGAGGTATGTGACCGAAATGGCTGGGAGCTGATTAAACAGCCTATCGAATGGGCTTCTAAGGATTTGGAATTATCTTCCGGTACTATTGACTGTATCTGGAATGGATTCACCATCAACGGAAGAGAGGACGATTACACCTGGAGCGTTCCCTATGTAAACAATAAGCAGGTTATTGTAGTAAGAGCGGATTCCGGAATTGAGAATCAGGCAGGATTGGCGGGTAAAATTGTAGGCGTGCAGCAGGATTCTTCTGCGCTGGCAGCCTTGGAAGAGGCTCCTGGTTCTGATTTGGCAGCCACCTTTGGAGGGATGGAGCAGTATGCAGATTACAATACGGCTTTCCTGGATTTAGAGGCAGGGGCTATTGACGCTCTGGCAGTAGATATAGGAGTGGCAAGCTACCAGGTTGCTTCTCGGGGCGAAGGCTACACCATTCTTGAAGAGGAATTGGCAAGTGAGCAGTATGGCATCGGTTTCCTTTTGGGCAATGAAACTTTAAGGGATGCAGTGCAGAATACTCTGCAGGAGATGGTGGCAGACGGAACCTTCGATAAAATCGTAGAAAAATATGCGGACTACGGTATGTCCGGTCTGGTGTGTTTTGGAATAGAGTGAGAATAGATTCTAATTACTCACGCCAGAGGTAATTTTTCAAAAAAAATTTGAGCTGCTAAGGCGGCTGACATAGGCTGTCCCCGGGGCAAGGAAGTTCTTCCGGAAAGGAAGGCAGCTTTGCTGCCGGGGCAGTTTTATGATGAAAGGACGGGACTTTGTTATGACGGCGTCAACCATGCTCACTTTGCTGGGAAAAGGAATGGTAATTTCGGTAGAAATCTTTTTTCTGACCCTGCTGTTTTCTCTTCCCCTGGGACTGTTGGTTTCTTTTGGAAGAATGTCCAAAAACTTCCTCTTAAGAGGTCTGGTGAAAATATACATAGCAATCATGCGGGGGACGCCATTGATGCTGCAGCTTCTGGTGGTTTATTTTGGGCCCTTTTATCTGTTTAATATCAAGATTTCCTCCGGTTATCGTTTCGTGGCTGTGATTATTGCTTTTTCCATTAACTATGCCGCTTATTTTGCAGAAATTTACCGGGCAGGGATTGAATCCATTTCCGTAGGGCAGTATGAGGCGGCAAAGATATTGGGTTATAACAGAGTACAGACCTTTTGTAAAATTATTCTTCCTCAGGTCATCAAGCGTATACTGCCTCCTGTAACGAATGAAACCATTACTTTGGTGAAGGATACCTCTCTGGCTTCTGCCATTGCCATGTCGGAAATGTTTACCATTGCCAAGCAGATTAGCGCCAAAGAGACCACCCTTATGCCTTTGGTGGCAGCGGGAATATTCTATTTTATCTTTAACTATATTGTGGCTTTTGTGATGGAATTTATGGAAAAGAAATTTAAATATTTCCGATAGGGAGGAAGAGATGAATTTAGTAGAAATCAGCCATATGAAAAAGCATTTTGGAGACCTTGAGGTGCTGTCGGATATTTCCCTTTTTGTACAGCAGGGAGAGGTTGTATCCATAATAGGGCCTTCCGGTTCCGGTAAGTCTACCCTTTTGCGCTGTGCCACCCTTTTGGAAAAAATGGATGGAGGAAGTCTGAATTACGGCGGTGAGCCGGTGGTTTGGGAGAAGGAGGGAAAGGTGGTAATGGCCCCTCCCGCAGAGGCCAAACGAATCAGCCGAACCTTTGGCCTGGTGTTTCAGAATTTCAATCTGTTTCCCCATTATACTGTTTTGAAAAATGTTATGGATGCCCCTGTCTGTGTAGATAAGGTGCCCAAAAAAGAGGCCAGGGAAAGAGCTCTTATCCTGTTAAAGCAGCTTGGGCTGGAAGAAAAGGCGGATGCCTACCCCTATCAGTTGTCCGGCGGACAGCAGCAGCGTGTGTCTATTGCCAGAGCATTGGCGCTGCAGCCAAAGGTTCTGTTTTTTGATGAACCCACCTCTGCGCTGGACCCAGAGCTGACGGGAGAGGTGCTTAAGGTAATCAAGGAGCTGGCGAAGCGGCATATGACTATGATTATCGTTACCCATGAGATGAAGTTTGCCAGGGAGGTTTCGGACAGGATTATTTTCATGGAGGGTGGCGTCATTGTGGAGGAAGGAAGGCCGGAGGATTTATTCGGTTCATCCAACCAGAGGGTGCAGGAATTTATCGGCAGACTGGAGAATTGAGAAGTAAGGTCTGGACTTTGGACGAGTTTTAGGCTATACTGATTAAATGTTCGGGAGTTTTTCCGAAAAAGAAGGCGATGATTACTTTGCTTGTTTTATGAATCAAAGTGAAGTGAGAATGGAGGATACGATGGCATTATTACAGACATGGAGAGACACAGCTTACTCTGAAACGGCAAACAAAGGTGATTTGCAGAGATTTTGGAACACCTATTTTCTGGCGGAGAAGGAAATTTATGCTTCTTTACTCAAAAACCCTGATGAGGTGGTAAGTGGAACCGTAAAGGAGCTGGCAGATAAATTTGAGGTCAGCGTAATGACCATGACCGGCTTTTTGGACGGTATCAACGACAGCCTGAAAGAGGCGAATCCCATTGAAGAGATGGAGGAGGACACCGTAGTAAATCTGGGCTTTGATAAGGCTCTGCTTTACAAGAATATGGTGGCAGCAGGAGCAGACTGGCTTTACGAGCTGGAAGAATGGGAGGCAATCTTTGATGAGGAGACCAGAAAGGCCCTCTATAAGGAGCAGAAATCCTCTACCACTATCGTAAAAGAGGACAAGGTATATCCCAATGACCCCTGCCCCTGTGGAAGCGGCAAAAAGTACAAGAAGTGCTGTGGAAAGAATTAGAGTATGGGAAGTTTCCCCCGGCTGAGGCCGGGGGTTTTTTTGTGTGGTATTTTATGCCTGTGGGGGAAACGTGTGGCGTAAAGTGCATAGGGCTATGAATGGGCATAGAGAGAAAAACTTGCTGTCCATGCCCTCAGAGCCGTATTTTTTTGTATTTGAATGGTGAAATATAGGTGGAATTGGGCAGATAAAGAATTTTTTGCTTTTTCTGCCCTGAAAATCAAAAAAAGTGGGGCATAGAGGACTGTTTTTTTCTTCTATGCCCCAATGGCGGAAATTACAGGTTAAAATCAGGCTAAATCAGCTCTTAATACTCACTTCAGAGGGAAGTGAGTATTAATTTTTTTGTATATGCCCAGTATGTCCAGCGGCACAGCTAACACATCGAGATGATGCTGCTTTGCGGCATCCCAAATCGGTGGGGAGCCCGGCATATGCTCCGCATAAGCCTCCGGAATTATTTGCGTATGCCCCGTGGGCATGATTTGCCCTCAGGCGTGAGTATTAGTACTTCTTCTCACACCAACACCCGATACCCCAAATGGCGGTCGATGACGGAAGCCGGGCCGCGAACCGTAAGCAGGGTGCCTTCGGGGGTGTACTCGGTGGCAAGAACCAGAGCATCCCGGGTAAGCAGGGAAACGATATGGCCTTCGGCGAAGGGAATCAACAGAGTAACCTCCTTGTCTCCCAGGCGAAGAGCAGCATCAATAGCATCCAGCAGGGCCTCGATTCCGGCCTCGGTTTTGGCAGAAATATAGAGTTTATTATCTACCTGCCGTGGAAAGGGGGCTCCCTGAGCCGTGGCACTCCCAGCAGCAGAGCAGCCAGAGTCAGCAGAACGGCCAGGGTCAGCAGAGCTACCAAGGGCAGCACAGCAGTCAACGGCAGCCAGGCTGCCGGCAGCAGAAGAAGCCTCCCGGGCTTTGTCCACCTTATTGTAAACATAGAGTACAGGGATATGAGAGGCGGAAAGTTCCTGGAGGGTTTCCTGAGTAACTCTCAGATGCTCCGCCATGTCCGGGTCGCTGTAATCTACCACATGGAGAAGGAGATTGGCCTCCTGTACCTCCTGCAGGGTGGAGCGAAAAGCCTTAATCAACTGATGGGGTAGTTTATCAATAAAACCTACTGTATCGGATAGAAGAAAGGCTTTCCGGCCGGAAGGCGCAATCTGGCGCACAGAGGTTTCCAGGGTGGCAAAAAGCATATCCTTTTCCAGAACCGTTTTACTTTCATCCTGTCCGAAGCGGGAGACAAGCTGATTCAGAATAGTGGATTTACCGGCATTAGTGTAACCTACCAGGGCAACCTGGGGAAGAGAAGAAAGACTTCTTCTTTTACGCATGGTTGCTTTGCTGCGTTCCAAATCGGAGAGCTGGCGTTTCAGCTCCGTAATGTGTTTTTCGATGCGGCGCCGGTCCAGCTCCAGCTTTTTTTCGCCGGCTCCCTTGTTGCTTAAGGAGCCGCTGCCGCCGCCCTGACGGCTGAGATTATTTCTAAAGCCTACAAGTCGGGGCAGCATATACTGGT
>JBNMJJ010000210.1:0-4811 GCA_050873745.1 Lachnospiraceae bacterium
CATCTGATTGGGATTTTGCATCACATAACCAATCACCTGGGCACGCTCTTTTATGGTATCTGCGGACAGGTCCCTGCCTTCCAGTAAAATACTTCCTGCATTCGGCTGTTCAAAGCCGCAAATCAGCTTTGCCAGTGTACTCTTCCCTGCTCCGTTTCGCCCTACGATGCTGACCATTTCTCCCTTATGCACCGTAAAGCTGACCTCCTGCAGGGTGAGTTTTTCCGGTACATAGCCAAAAGACAGATTCTTTACCTCTAAAAGCGGTTCCCTTTCCTCTCTCTTCTCTTTTTCCTGACCGCCCTGTTCATACCAGTGACGAAGGGTTCTTTTCTGCTCCTTGGTTAAAAGCAGGCTGTCCACATGAGCCGGCCGCATATCCGGTGTAACCGAAATCCCCGCATATTTAAGGGCGGTTAAATAGAGCGGTTCCCGGATTCCCTGCTTCGCCAGCAGACCGGAGCATAAAAGCTCCTCCGGCGTCATGTCCGCCACAATCCCTCCCTCGTGCATCAAAACGATTCTGTCTACACTGCGCCAAAGCACATCCTCCAGCCGATGCTCGATAATCACCACCGCTGCGCCGGTGCGCTGCTGCACCTTTTCAATCAGCTCAATAGTGTTTCGCCCTGCTGCCGGGTCCAGATTAGCCAACGGCTCATCGAACAAAAGCACCTTCACCTGGTCCACCATAACTCCCGCCAGGCTGACCCGCTGCTTCTGTCCACCGGACAGCTCATGGGGTGCATATTCCAGATGATGTTCAATGTCCACCAGCCGGGAAACCTCCTCTACCGTCAGCCTCATCTGCTCCTTAGGCACACAGTCATTTTCCAGCGCAAAGGCAATATCCTCTCCCACCGTCAGACCGATAAACTGTCCATCCGTGTCCTGCAGCACCGTTCCCACAGTGCGGCTCAGTTCAAAGATACTGCCCTTCTTTATCTCTTTTCCGTCCACCAGCAGCTTTCCTGTACTGCTGCCCGGGTAGGCAAAGGGAATCAAACCGTTTATGCAGCTTGCAATGGTGCTTTTGCCACTGCCCGAGGCTCCTGCAATCAGCACCCTCTGCCCCAGATAAATATCAAGATTTATATCATATAAGGTGGGCTTTGCCTGCGCCACATACTGAAATCCAAAATGTTGAAATGAAATTACGGGCATCTCCATGCCATTCTCTCCTCTTCTATGGTGCCAGACCGTAACCATAAGTGCAAAAAAAGCCGCTGCAGATTAGCAGCAGCTTTTTCATACCTGTGATTCGCTCTGTATCCCTTAATGCGCCTCACGATACAATCAACTATTCAAACTCCGGCAATCATTCTTTATCCAGAGAACCCTTTTTTACCAGTGTTTTGGAATACGCAACCAGCAGCAGGGTACCTACAACGCCTGTAGTCACAATATTGCTGATTCCCGCAACCAGGCCCTGGGAGAAAAGCTTCTCAACAGGTTCCGCATAAATCAGAATGTCCAGACAGGGTGCAATCAATCCCCAGGAAATCAGATGGGCTACAATCTGCGCAAGATTGAAGCGGAAAATCTTCTTGCTGTCAAGCCCCTCGGACAAATCCAGCTTTAATACAATCAGTCCGATAATCAGTCCCACCATGCCGGAAGCAATAATCCAGCTCCACCAGGGGCCATAGCTGGTAGCGTCAATCAGGGTATGCCCAATGAGACCAATCAGCAGTCCTACAATCGGGCCAAACAGCGTTGCAAACACCGCCTGTACAGCATATTGCAGACTGATATAGGTATTCGGTACAGGAGTAGGAATGGAAATCTTACCCAGCACGAAAAACAATGCCGCACCGATACCGATGGCAACTACACTCCTAACAGAGAGTTTCTTCATTCGTTTTTCCTCTTTTCTTTCTATTAAAAATAGACTGTTTTGCAGAAATATTATAGCGTGGCAAGGTAGCGGTGTCAATGAAAAAATACACCGCTGCCCCTGCCTGTAAAAATCCTCCGGTATGCTTTGTGGCCGTCCTGCCTGCAAAAATTTCCCCGGTACACTTTGCCGCCGTTCCTCTGGGCTTTCCGCACTCCTTCCTGTTTTTCTTCTGCAGCCCTTATCTTGTTTCTACCGACGCCGTAAGCTGTCCCTTTTCATCCACATCCACAAGGATGGTATCTCTGGCAGCCACCTTGTCCTCCAAAATCAGCCTTGCCGCCAGTGTTTCCACATGCTTTTGCACATATCGCTTCAGCGGACGTGCGCCGTAAACCGGGTCATAACCATCTTCCACAATCAACGTTTCCGCCTCAGGCGTAATTAAGATGGATACCTCCCTGTCTGCCAGACGCTCATTCAACTCACCGATAATCAGATGGATGATACGGCCTATATCCTTACGGGTCAATGGCTTAAAGAGAATGGTTTCATCCAGACGGTTCAAAAATTCCGGCCTGAAGTGCAACCTCAGTTCATCCATTACTGCGTTTCTGGCACTTTCCTCTATGCTTCCGTCATCCCGGATGCCCTCCAGAAGATGATGGGCACCGATATTGGAGGTCATAATCAAAATCGTGTTTTTAAAGTCTACGGTTCTGCCCTGGGAATCCGTAATCCGTCCATCATCCAGCACCTGTAAAAGCACGTTGAATACGTCCGGATGAGCCTTTTCAATCTCATCAAAAAGAACTACTGCATAGGGCTTTCTCCGTACAGCCTCCGTCAGTTGTCCCCCTTCCTCATAGCCCACATAGCCGGGAGGCGCACCTATCAGCCTTGCTACAGAATGCTTCTCCATATATTCGCTCATATCGATACGAACCATGTTGCTTTCATCATCAAAAAGGGCTGCTGCCAAAGCCTTTGCCAGCTCCGTTTTACCCACACCGGTAGGCCCCAAAAACGAAAAGGAACCGATAGGCTTTGCAGGGTCTTTGATTCCTGCCTTGGAACGGATAATGGACTCCGTTACCAGGGTCACTCCTTCCTCCTGCCCCACTACCCGCTTATGGAGCTCTTCATCCAGGTGCAGGGTTTTGTTCCGCTCGCTTTCCGTCAGCTTGGCAACGGGTATACCGGTCCATCGGGAAACAATCTTTCCGATTTCCTCCTCGGATACGTTTTCGTGAACCAGGCTAAGGTCCTGCTTCTTTACCTTTTCCTCTTCCATTTCCAGTTGTTTTTTCAGTTCCGGCAGCTTGCCGTAACTCAGCTCTGCCGCCTTTTCATAATCCCCTTCTCTCTGGGCAATCTGAATCTGGCTGTTGACAGACTCGATTTCTTCACGCAAATGGGACAGCTTTTCCACAGAGGCTTTCTCGTTCTCCCACTGGGCCATCCTGTTGTTCAGCTCTTCCTTAAGCTCTGCCAGCTCTTTTTGCAGAGTCTCCAAACGCTCTCTGCTGAGCCGGTCCTCTTCTTTTTTCAGCGCTGCTTCTTCAATTTCCATCTGCATCACCCTGCGCCGCAACTCATCCACCTCGGTAGGCATGGAATCCAGCTCCGTCTTAATCAGGGCGCAGGCCTCGTCCACCAGGTCAATAGCCTTGTCCGGTAAAAAACGGTCCGAAATATAACGGTTGGACAGAATCGCTGCGCTGACCAGAGCGTTATCCAGAATTTTTACTCCGTGATAAACCTCGTAGCGGTCTTTCAGGCCCCGAAGAATGGAAATGGTATCCTCTACGGTGGGCTCTGCCACCATTACCGGCTGGAATCTTCGCTCCAGGGCCGCATCCTTTTCGATATACTGGCGGTACTCATCCAAAGTGGTTGCACCGATACAGTGAAGCTCGCCTCTTGCCAGCATGGGCTTTAACATGTTTCCCGCATCCAGAGCGCCGTCGGTTTTGCCTGCTCCCACAATAGTATGAAGCTCATCGATAAACAGAATAATCTGTCCTTCGCTGCTTTTTACGTCCTCCAGCACCGCCTTCAGCCGTTCCTCAAACTCACCCCGGTACTTTGCACCGGCCACCAGCGCTCCCATATCCAGGGCAAAAATCTTCTTATCCTTAAGTCCTCCGGGCACGTCTCCCCGGACGATTCGCTGAGCCAGCCCTTCCACTACGGCGGTTTTTCCTACACCGGGTTCACCAATCAGAACCGGGTTATTTTTCGTCTTACGGGACAGAATCCGGATAAGGTTGCGGATTTCATGGTCACGTCCGATTACCGGGTCCAGCTTTTCGTTTCTGGCCTTTTCCACCAAATCCTGACCGTATTTTTCCAGGGTATCATAGGTAGCTTCCGGGTTATCGCTGGTCACCCGCTGATTTCCCCTGACGGTGGACAGGGCCTGCAAAAACCTCTCCCTGGTGATGCCGTATTCCTGAAACAAAGCCTTAATCTCCCGGTTGGGATGCTTCAGCATGGACAAAAACAGATGCTCCACGGACACATATTCATCCCCCATCTGTCTGGCCTCGTCCTCTGCACTGATTAATACCTTATTCAGGTCCTTGCCAATATACACCTGGCCTCCCTGAACCTTAACTCTTTTTGCCACTGCCTGCTCACAGCGATTGAGAAAATGCTCCTGATGAATCTCCATTTTTTCAATCAGCTTTAAAATGAGACTGTCCTCTACGGTGAGAAGGCTATAGAGCAGATGCTCCTGTTCAATCTCCTGATTTCCATATTCATAGGCAAGCTTCTCACAGCCCTCCACTGCCTGCATGGATTTCTGCGTAAATTTTGAAATGTTCATAGACTTACCTCCCTCTTAACATTAGTTTGGAAAATTTTTTTCAAATTACTCCTCATTTTTTATCTGCAGAACCACTTGTTTGTGTTGTTATATTGATTCTGTAATTTATTTATACCTCTTTTTGTTAGCACTGTCAAGAGG
>JBNMJJ010000211.1:0-4811 GCA_050873745.1 Lachnospiraceae bacterium
ATGAGGAAACCGGAAACGTGTCCGTCAGGGAGGATTCCATAGTCACCATAGGGGGAATGATTATGGATAAAAAAATCAAATATACGAAGAATAATCAGGTAATGGCCTTTTTACAGGTGGAGGATTTGGTAGGAGCCATAGAGGTGGTGGTTTTTCCCAAAACCTACGAGAAGTATTCGGACCGTATCGTAGAGGACAACAAGGTTTTTTTACGGGGAAGAGTGGCTGTGGAGGATGAGCGGGACGGAAAACTGATTTGTGAAAGCATCCAGAGCTTCGACGAAATTCCCAAAAAGCTGTGGATTAAATTTCCCACACGGGAGGAGTATGAAGGGCAGGAAAAGGAGCTTATGCAGCAGTTGTCCGCATGGGAGGGCAAGGACCAGGTGGTGATTTACATTGAGAACCCCAAAGCCATGAAAACCCTTCCGCCGGGACGGAATGTATCTGCCAGTCCACAACTGTTGGAAGAGCTGGGACGGCTTTACGGCGAAGAAAACATCCGTGTGGTGGGTTAGTCCATCGGTAAGCAAAAATTTCGCCGAAGGAAGACAGACTTTCCCAAAAGAGTTGAAAAGAGAGGGAAAAAGAGTTAAAATATGGTAATTGTGTAGGTTTGAGCAGTTAAAAAGGTTGAACACGGAGGTTTGTATGGCCCAGGAGATTAAGACGATAGGAGTATTGACCAGTGGTGGAGATGCCCCCGGCATGAATGGCGCCATTCGTGCGGTGGTGAGGAAGGCCCTCGCACAGGGTGTTGCCGTAAAGGGTATTAAAAAGGGATACCAGGGTCTTTTAAATGAAGAAATTGTAGAGATGCAGGCATCCAGTGTGTCGGATATTATTCAGCGGGGAGGCACCATTCTGGGTACGGCAAGGTGTAAGGAGTTTACCACTGAAGAGGGCCAGAAGCTGGGAGCGGATATTTGCAGAAAGCATGGAATCGACGGTATTGTCGTTATCGGCGGAGACGGCTCCTATAAGGGCGCCGGAGCTTTGGCAAGGCAGGGAATCAACACCATTGGCGTTCCCGGCACCATCGATTTGGATATTTCCTGTACCGAGTATTCCATCGGTTTTGATACGGCGGTGAATACGGCTATGGAAGCTATCGATAAGGTAAGAGACACCTCTTCTTCCCATGAAAGATGCTCAATTATCGAGGTTATGGGAAGAAATGCGGGCTACCTGGCTCTGTGGTGCGGTATTGCTAACGGTGCGGAGGACATTCTTCTGCCGGAAAAGTATGACTACAATGAGCAGACGATTATCAACAATATTATCCGCAACCGGAAAAGGGGCAAAACCCATCATCTGATTATTAATGCAGAGGGGATAGGCCACTCTACCTCTATGGCAAGGAGAATTGAAGCGGCTACAGGAATAGAAACCAGGGCTACGATTTTAGGCTATATGCAGCGGGGAGGAAGTCCCACCTGCAAGGACCGTTATTTTGCCTCCATTATGGGAGCTTATGCGGCGGATTTGCTGTGCAGCGGTAAAAGTAACCGGGTGGTCTGCTATCAGCATGGTGAATTTGTGGATTTTGACATCGAAGAAGCATTGAAGATGAAGAAGGATATTCCGGAATATGAATATCAGGTAAGCAGATTATTGTCCGGAAACTATTGATGACTGGCGGCTGGCGTGGATACGTCCGCCGCTTTTTTTCAGATGCCGCAGGGCGGTATCATGGAGGTTAGTATGATTACATCCCAAACCAACCCCAGGGTAAAAAATCTGGCTGCTCTTATGCAGAAGGCAAAGGTAAGAAAGCAGGAGGATGCTTTTGGGGCAGAAGGAATTAAGATGTTTTTGGAGGCTCCTGAGAAGAAGCTTCAGGAGGTTTTTCTGTCCCGGTCTTTTTATGAAAAAATCAATCAGGAGACCGATAAAGAAGTAATCCAAAAGCTGGAGTGCTGCGGCTATGAGGTATTGTCGGACTCTGTTTTCGCAAAGATAGCGGATACCCAGACACCACAGGGGATTCTCAGCGTAATCCGGCAGCAGCATTATGATATGGAAGATATGCTGAAAGAAGAAAGTCCCCTGCTGCTGCTGCTGGAAGATATTCAGGACCCGGGAAATCTGGGAACCATAATCAGGACGGCGGAAGGAGCCGGGGTACAGGGAATTATCATGAGCCGGGGGACGGTGGATATTTATAACCCCAAGACGATTCGTTCTACCATGGGTTCAATCTACCGTATGCCTTTTCTTTATACCGGGGATTTAGGGCAGGTAATAAAGCAGTTGGAAGCCAGGAAAATCAGGGTATATGCGGCTCATTTGCAGGGAAAGGAAAACTACGACCGGATGGACTATCGTTTTGGGACAGCCTTTCTTATCGGAAATGAAGGCAATGGACTGAGAGAAGAAACGGCTCGGGCGGCCCATTGTTATATGAAGATTCCCATGAGAGGGCAGGTGGAATCTCTGAATGCAGGGGTGGCGGCGGCTATATTGATGTATGAGGCGGCCAGGCAGCGGGCGTGAGAAGAACTTCTAAAGCTCACAGCAGAGGCTAAATCATGCCCTAAAGGGCATGCGCTAAGAAGTTCAGAGGCTTATGCGGAGCATATGCCGGGCTCACGCTTGGAGAATGCCCGTATAAGGGCATTCTCCGGGTACGTTTAGGGGGGCTGTTAGGATGCGTGCTCCGGCTGGTTTTGAGAAACCGCTGGTGGGATTCTTTACATAGGGTTATTAAGTGTATAAGGTTTTGGAATGGAGGAGAAAATGAAGATTGGATTTATTGGAGCGGGGAATATGGCTTCGGCTATTTTAGGAGGAATTTTAAAGGAAGGGATGTGCAGGCCTAAGGAAATTATGGTTTCCAGAAGAAGCCGGGAGGCGTTGGAGGGGCTGCAGGAAAAATTCGGGGTGCAGATTACCACTGAGAATGTACAGTTGACCCAGTGGGCAGAGGTTTTGTTTTTGTCCGTTAAACCCCAGATGCTGTCGGGGGTTATGGAAGAAATCCGGCCCTTTTTAAGGGAAGAACAGTTGATTATCAGTGTTGCTGCGGGAAAGAGCCTTGATTGGCTGCAAAAGGAGCTGGGGCGGCCGGTTCGGCTGATTCGCTCCATGCCCAATACACCCGCTCTGGTGGGAGAAGGCTGTACGGCTTATTGCGGAAACGAAAAGGTAACCAAAGAAGACTATGCAGTAGCCCATCAGATTTTTAGCTGCTGCGGAGCCTGCTGGCAGGTGCAGGAATCGCTGATGGACACGGTAGGGGCCCTTTCCGGAAGCTCACCGGCCTATGTCTTTATGTTCATGGAGGCCATGGCGGATGCAGCGGTGAAAGGCGGGATGCCCAGGGCGCTTGCCTACCGAATGGCAGGGCAGGCAGTTCTGGGAAGTGCAAAATTAATGTTGGAAACCAATGAACATCCGGGAGTATTAAAGGATATGGTATGCTCTCCTGCAGGAACTACTATATGTGGGGTAAAAGTCCTGGAGGAAAGAGGGATGAAAGCCGCTGTAATGGGGGCTTTGGAGGCCTGTATAGAGCGTTCCCGGGAAATCTGATTTGACAAAAAAGAGGTTCTCTGCTAGGATAGGATTTGTAATACTTTTTAACAATATTGTAACAAATTGTAAAATGGTGACTTATTTTAGTAATAAGTCAACGCTTGGAGGTTTACATGAAGACTAAAAGCAGAGAAGTCCTGTTACGTTTTTTGGGTCTGCTGCTGATGGTTGTGGTAATAATCGGTACGGGAACAACCAAGGTGAAAGCAGCAGAGAGAGGAACTTTCCAAAACCTGAGCGCAGGTGTAGCAGAGGTGCTGGATGCTGTAGATTTGGTGACTGAGGAAGAATTTGCTGAATACGCAGCAGAGTATGAAGAAAAATACAGCCTGGTGATGGCTAACGTCAGGGAGTCCATGAATATCAGACAGGAGCCTTCCATCGAGTCGGAAAAAGTGGGATTGCTTTATGCAGACTGCGGAGGAACCATTTTAGAGAGAAAAGGGGGCTGGACGAAGATTCAGTCCGGCAATCTGATTGGCTGGGCAAATAACGATTATCTTCTGTTTGGGAAGGAAGCATTGGCCATGGCGGAGCAGGTGGGCATTCATCAGGCTACCGTACATGCTACCGGATTGAATATCCGCAAAGAGCCTAATACGGAGGCGGAGATTTGGGGACAGGTAAGAAACGGAGACGTGTATGAGGCGGTGACGGAATACACTACGGATGAATGGGTAGCGATAGAATGGGGCGGCGCCCTGGGCTATATTTCGGCGGAATATGTTACCATGGACTTCACCATAGACCAGGGTGAGACCTATGAGGAAATCAGGGAAAGAGAAGCCAGAGAGCTGAGAGAGCGGCAGAACCTGATTGTGGAAGAGGGAGCTTCCGTTATCGGCACTACCGACGATATGCTTTTGGCGGCATTGATTTATATGGAAGCAGGCAACCAGCCCTATGAAGGTCAGGTGGCGGTGGGAGCAGTGGTCATGAACCGGGTGAACAGTCCTGCTTATCCCAATACTATTGCCGGTGTCATCTATGCTTCCGGCCAGTTTACTCCTGCCGTTACCGGAAGACTAGAGGAACTGGCTACCAACGGAGTGCAGGAATCCTGTCGGCAGGCGGCTCGTGCAGCCATGAACGGGGAAAGCCCGGTAGGCGGAGCAGTACACTTCAGAAGAGCGGGAAAGCATGAAGGCCAGGTAATCGGAGACCATGTTTTCTGGTAAAAAAGAAAATATTACACAAAAAGAAGTCCAAAGCTGATTTGGGCTTCTTTTTTTCCACAGATTTCTTGAACAGAAGGGAAATGTATAGTATATTAG